>JAPONS010000040.1 GCA_026713825.1 Chloroflexota bacterium
CGGCGCCCAGGGCATGGAGCGCATCGCCTCCGCCCTGCGGGGCTGCCCCCGCGTCTTCCTCGCCTTCGACAACGACGATGCGGGCCGGGAGGCGACGGACGGGCTTCTGACCCTGCTCGGGCGCAGGGCCGCCGTCGTCGCCCTCCCCCAAGGCGTCGGCGACGTGGGCGAGCTCGCGGGCCTTCCCCACGGACGGAGCGTCTTCCTCCGCCTGCTCTCGCAGGCCGCCCGCTCCGCCCGCTAGCGTCTTCCCGCCGCTCCCCACCAAGGAGGACCTATGCCCATTTCGCGCCGGGCTCTGCCCGCACACGGACTCCCGTCGGGATTCCGCCCATCGGTCATTCGCTACAGGAACAACACGTCAGAGAAGGAGACAAGCAATGTCTAACGGCAACAACAACGGACACCACCCCAACGGGACGGGCAACGGCCTCGTCCACGTCAACGGCAACGGGCACAAGCCCGACGCCGCAATCGTCACCGAGCACGAGTTGCTCTGGGACGGGCTCTCGCCCGCCGTCACGCAGTCCCTCGGACAGCCCATCGACCCCGCGCTGGTCTCCCAGCGCAAGGGGCGCGGCGGCAGGACCTTCGACTACCTCGAAGGGCACGCCGTCATCGACCAGGCGAACCGGATATTCGGCTACGGAGGCTGGGGGTACGAGTTGGTCGGCGACGTGACGCTGCGCACAATCGAGACGGTCGATGGCCAGACCGGCGAGGTGAAGGTCTCGCTCGGCTACAGCGCACCCGTCCGGGTCACCGTCGCTGGCGCTCTGCCCCGCACCGACCTCGGCGTCCACCCGGTCACCGAGGACAACTTCGACGGGCACGACACGGCGATGAAGGGCGCGGTGACCGACGGGCTGAAGCGTGCCTTCAGGAGCTTCGGCGGCCAGTTCGGAAACGCCTTCTACGGCGACCAGTCGGCGAGCGCTCCTCAGCCGGAGCGGGTACCCACGCAGGCCAGGGACAACGGCAGGCAGTCCCAGGCGCAACCCAGCGGCAGGCCCGCCCAGCCGCAGACGCAGGCCAGGGGCCGCAACGACGCCCAGGTGAAGACCCTGCGCAAGCGGCTCATCGAGATCGCATCCGAGCAGGGCCTCGACGAGGGCCAGGTGCGGAGCGCCGTCACGGACCGGACGGGCAAGGACATCGACGACCTGACGGCCGCCGAGCTCGGGCCGCTGGTGGAGGCCGCCGCCAACAAGCTCCGGCAGATGCAGCAGGAGCAGGCGCAACAGGCCGCCTAGTTCGACCGGACAGACCGGCACAACGGAGCGGGGCCGTCTCCTCCGGGGGCTGCCCCGCTCCTTCACTACAGGAAAGGGAGGACAGGACCGATGACCACCATGACTGCAACCTACACACCCTGGGGCTGGACGCACGACGTTGAGGAGTTGGCGGACGGCATCCTGCGGGTCACGACGCCCTCGCACGGCGGGCTGAAGCTCAGCCGGGAGCGGTGGGACGAGCTTCCCGCCGCCGTCCGCGACACGATGCTCACGCCGACCTTCGCCGAGGAGGACTGCGAGGAGCCCATCGTGCGGCTGCTCCTGGACATCGGCGACGACCGGGACCGGGAGATGGCCCTCATCGTGGCGGACTACTTCGAGAGGTACGCCCCCGCGCTCCCCTTCGTCCGCCACTACCCGCCGGGCCTCCACTACCACGTCTTCATCTACTGGGGAGCCTATGGGTGGGAGTCCTCCGAGCGGTTCGACACCCGCATCGAGGCCGAGTCCTTCGCCGGCGACCCGGAGATGGTGAGGAAGTACGGACGGATGGAAGCCATCGAGTGCACCCGGACGCGCCCGGTCTGCCTGCCGGAAGGGGGAAGGCCGTGACCGCCGGGACGCGGTCCAGGCCGCGCAGCCTACCCAGCACGACGACCAAGCTCCAGACGGAGTTCGGCAACCTGTTCGTCACGGTCTCCTTGGACGAGGACGGGGAGCCCTTCGAGGTCTTCGGCTTCCTGGGAAAGGGCGGCTCGTTCCAGCACGGCGTTACCGAGCTTGCCTGCCGCCTCATCTCCCTGCACCTGCGCAGGGGAACCCCGCTGGAGGAGGTCATCGACCAGATGCAGGGCATCCAGGAGATGCAGCCCTTCTGGAACCTGTTGGGTGACGGCAGAAGCGTGCCCGTCCACGGCCTCGGCGACGGCATCGCCCACATCCTCAAGGCGCACCTGAAAGCCAGGGAAGAGAGGGAGGCGAAGCAGGACACGGAGGTGAAGGCGGCAGCGTGAACGCCCCTTCCCATCACCTATCGGACACAAGGAGGTACAGACGATGACAACGACGATGGACGACAGGGCGGAGGTCTTCTCCCGCCCCGCTGCGCAGATAAACGAGGAAGGTGAGCTTGTGGTGCGGGCCTCGTCGGCCCTGGGCTGCCGCCGTTCCCTCTGGTACTCGGCTACCGGGTATCAGCCCACGAATCCCCCCACGGAGGAATCGCTGACGGCGATGGAGGCGGGCAACGCCCTGGAGCCGGTGGTGGTGCGGGCGATGGAGCGGGCGGGCTGGCAGGTGGACGCCCCCGATCCCCAGGAC
>JAPONS010000041.1 GCA_026713825.1 Chloroflexota bacterium
CCTGCCCCGACCGCGGCGGCTCCCGCGCCGCCATCGGCGCCCACCATCGCGCCTGCCCCGACCGCGGCGGCTCCCGCGCCGCCATCGGCGCCCACCATCGCGCCTGCCCCGACCGCGGCGGCTCCCGCGGCGGCATCCGTGCCCACCATCGCGCCTGCCCCGACCGCGGCGGCTCCCGCGCCGGCATCGGCTCCCACCATCGCGCCGCCCCCGACCGTGGCGGCTCCCGCGCCGGCATCGGCTCCCACCATCGCGCCGCCCCCGACCAAGATACCGCCCACACCCACCATCACGCCTGCCCCGACCAAGATACCGCCCACACCCACGCCAGAGCCGCCGTCCGAACCCACACAGGCGCAGCAGGCCGCCCGGGCCGGGGCGATTGCATCCGAGTGGGCCGCCAACAATGACGAGACCATTGCGAAACTGGTTGTGGAAGTCGTGCTCGCATCCCCGGACGTGGAAGAGCGGGTCCCGGCGCTGCTCCGGGCCAACCTCAGCGGTCTCCTGGAGGCCGCCGTGGCTGACGAGTTGGGCAACTCGCTGGGTATCGAAGTGGACTCAGTCACCTACCATGGCGATGCCGTCTTCAGCGTGACGCTGGTGGTGTCCGGAACGGTCGCTGTGGGGCTTGGGCCCGTGGAAGCCGCTGACATTGCGGTGCCCATTGTTGTCACGGTCGATCTGGACAGCGAGCAGGCGACGGCCTGGGAGGCGGACCCGGAGCAAGCAGATGTGACGCTCCGGTAGCGCTTGTCCCGGTTCGCGGCGATGGCGAATGCGGGGCGGGTTACGCAAAGGTCTCCGAAGGCGGAGTCCAAAGGTACGCGGGTGCGGGCGGGGCCGTTCACCCTGAGGGTAATCGAAGGGTGAACGGCGGCTTACCACTCTCGGCTACTGCGCGCACAACCCATAGGTATTCTCGGTGATGCACACCTGCGTCCAGGAACTGTCGTTGTTCCTGTCCGACAACACCATGCCGAATGTGCTTCCGGCAAAGATCTCACCGTATTGCACTCCGTCCGGGCTGTACCACTCTATGCTCGCTACGCTCTCCTCGTCCCCGGAGCGCAAGACGAGATACCAGCTATCGGGGCTGCTGCGGACGACCAACTCTTCCACCTCAAGGCGCGTCGGAATCTCAGGGGGCGGCCCCGCTGGCCCAGCGGAACCGGCCTCGCCCTTCGGCCCCTGCACACCGACCGGTCCTGCCGGACCGACGCGCCCCTGGGGGCCTGTGGCGCCTTGCGGCCCCTGGGGGCCGGTCAACCCCTGCGGTCCCTGCGGACCGATCGCGCCCTGCGGTCCCTGAACGCCTTGCGGCCCCTGCTGTCCTTCCGCGCCGACCTCGCCCTGCGGAGCGGGCGGGACCAGCGCCACTTGTTTCGCGACCTCTGCCTCAACCAGCGCGGCAAGCTTTTCATCTGACGGCCCGCACGCCGCAAACGCGCCAAGCATGAGAACACACAGAAGCAATGTCGAGTACTTTACGGCAAACACAAGGAGACCTCCCGTGGCAGGATTTCGGCTCCCGGCCAAGAGTGCCTGATCCCGTTTGCCCACGAGAGGCCATAGGGGAAATCCCCAAACGGGTCAGGCTTGATGCTCTTGGCCGGGAGCGCACACAGCATATCACAGATTGGTGTCGGCAAAGGGGCGGCCATTCTTTGCGTGCCTATGCAGGCTTGCTTGTGATTCAGGCCGAGGCGTTTGTTCCAGAACGAATGTTTGACAAACTAAGAAACTTTGTTCTAAACTGCCTCCAGTCACTCGAAACGGAGGGAAACGAAATGGCGACCATGACGGAAGAGCGCATCCAGATCAAGCTCCAGCGGCTCGATGGCTTCGATGACCAGGTCCGCGTCAGCGTCCTGGACGAGGGCGATGGCGTCGCCAGCGGCAAGTCGCTGTGCGTCGACGCCGAGGAGGCTGCCCGCATGGTGGGCCAGCTCTACAGCCGCGGCCGTGAGCGCGGCGCGCGCATCTCCCTCGAGGTTGCCACGCTCCCGTCCCATCCGTTCGCCCTGAGGGAAATCGAAGAGCCTGCCCCGTACTTGATACGGGGGTCACACGAACGGACGGGGCGCCTGTTTTAGTCCACCGGAAGCCTGTTCCGGGCGGGCGCGGCGCCTACACTGGCGTCAGCTCAGCCAGCGGGGCGGTAGCCGCCCACACGTCCACGTCGACGTGAGACATCCGCTCTTCGCGCTCCAGCATCAGCGCGAAGACCCGCCGGCGCTCATCCATGTCCGTGACCACGGACGCCGCCGAGGGCACGTCCCGCACAATCGACTGCTTCAGGTGAATCGTCGTCTTCGGGTTGGCCGCCATGTTGGCCAGCCAGCTCCGGGGCATCCCGGGCCGGCCGGTCAGGTACAGCCGCCCGTCCAGCACGTGCAGCCGGATCTCGATGCGGCGGGCCTCGCCGCTCTTGCGGCCCGTGGTGGTGATGTCCACCACCTCGGCGATCTTTAACAACGTCCTGATGTCCTCAGCCATGGCACGCTCCGGTGTGGTCTTTCGCCGCAGCATAGGAAGTGAAGCAGCGGCGCGTCAAGGGCGGGGAGGCCTTCCTGTCGCGCACACCTTGACATCGCGCAAATGCCCCAAGCACCATGCCATACGCCCCAATGAGAGGGGACAATTATTGGAAACGGAGAATGACATGCCAAACCCGATAGTCCATTTTGAGATCATGGGGTCCGACTCCGCCAAGACGCAGGAATTCTACTCAGACCTCTTTGGCTGGACGATAAGCTCGGACAACCCGGCGAACTACGGCCTAGCGTTCACGCAGGACGACGACGGCCTCGGCATCAACGGCGGCATCGGCGGCGCTGACCAGGGCGGCGGGATCTACGTCGCCGTGTACGCCCAGGTCGACGACCCGCAGGCCTACTTGGACAAGGCCGTCTCCATGGGGGCAAAGGAAATTATTCCCGTAACGGAAGTGCCGGGCATGCCGATCGTGGTCGCCATGTTTGCCGACCCCGACGGCAACTGCATCGGTCTGGTCAAGGACGCTCAATAAGGGCAACCACAAGGGTTGCCCCGCCCCCATCAGTTCGCCGAGCAAACCGCATAGCAAGAGCCCCATCCGCTCGCCCACGCGTGGATGGGGCCTTTGCTGTGTCTGTCTTCTGAGGCCTACGCCCGCTGCGACTCAAAGGCCGTGATGGCGTTCTCCTCCTGCAGCGTCAGGCCGATGTCGTCGAGGCCGTTCAGCAGGCAGTATCGCTTGAACTCGTCCAGGCTGAATGCCGCGTTGAACCCCTGGTTGTCCGACACCGTGCCGCTCTCGAGGTCCACGGTCACTTGGTAGCCCGGGACCTCCTTGGCCTGGATCATGATGTGGTCGACGTCCTTGTCGCTCAGGCGCACGGGCAGCAGCCCGTTCTGCAGGCAGTTGTTGTAGAAGATGTCGGCGAAGCTCGACGCGATGATCGTCCGGAACCCGTACTGCTGCAGCGCCCACGGCGCGTGCTCCCGCGACGACCCGCACCCGAAGTTCCGGCCCGCCACCATCACCGACGCGTCCTTGTACCCCGGGTAGTTCAGCACAAAGTCCTCGTTCGGCGACCCGTCCGCGTTGAACCGCCAGTCGAAGAACAAGAAATCCTCGTAGCCTGTGCGCTCAACCCGCTTCAGGAACTGCTTCGGGATAATCTGGTCCGTGTCGACGTTCACCCGGTCCATCGGCAGCACCACGCCGGTGTGCACCGTGAATGCGTCCATTGCTGTCCTCCTTGGGCATCTGTCTTCAGAGTTCGCCACGTTCCGCCGCGCGGAGTACCTGCTGCAAACGGTCCTCTTCCCCCGGATGCACATGGGCTTCCCTGTGCCCATCAATTACATACCTGCCATTCTTGAGGATGGTTTGCTTAACCAATATAGTGCCATCGTTCAGGGTGTACACTCGTGAACCGTACTTCGATTCAGTCATAGCTAGTTCTTCCACTCCCGGATGTCCACAAAGTGCCCCGCGATGGCCGCAGCCGCCGCCATCTGCGGGCTCACCAGGTGCGTCCGCCCGTCCTTGCCCTGCCGCCCCTCGAAGTTGCGGTTGGACGTCGACGCGCACCGCTCGTGGGGCAGCAGTTGGTCCGGGTTCATGGCGAGGCACATGGAGCAACCCGCGTTGCGCCACTCGAAGCCCGCGTCGAGGAAGATGCGGTCCAGCCCCTCGGCCTCCGCCTGCTGCTTGATGGCGTACGAGCCCGGAACCACCATCGCGCCGACGCGGTCGCTCACCCGCAGCCCCTTCACCACCGCCGCGGCGTCCCGCAGGTCCTCGATGCGCGAGTTCGTGCACGAGCCGATGAACACGCGGTCGATGGCGATCTCCTCCATGGGCGTGTTGGGCTCCAGCCCCATGTAGCGCAGCGCCCGCTCGGCGCTCTCGCGGTCCGCGGGGTTGGCGAAGCTTGCCGGGTCCGGCACGCGCCCCGTGACCTGCGTCACCTGCCCCGGGTTCGTCCCCCATGACACCATCGGCGAAAGCGCCGCCGCGTCGATGACGACCGTCGTGTCGTACACCGCGTCTGGGTCCGTCGGCAACTGCTTCCACCGCTCGACGGCCTCGTCGAAGGCGTCGCCCTGCGGCGCGTTCGCCCTGCCGCGCAGGTAGTCAAATGTCTTCTCGTCCGGCGCGACCATCCCGGCCCGCGCGCCGCCCTCGATGCTCATGTTGCATACCGTCATGCGGCCAGCCATCGACAGGTCGCGGATGCCCTGCCCCGTGTACTCGATGACGTGCCCCGTGCCGCCGTCGATGCCGATCTGCCCGATGATGGCGAGAATCAGGTCCTTGGCAGTAACGCCGAAGGGCAGCGGGCCGTTCACGTCCACCTGCATCGTCTTCTGCCGGGCCTGCCGCAGCGTCTGCGTCGCCAGCACGTGCTCCACCTCCGACGTCCCCACGCCCAGCGCGAACGCCCCGAACGCCCCGTGCGTCGCCGTGTGGCTGTCGCCGCAGACGATGACCTTGCCCGGCTGCGTGTACCCCTGCTCCGGCCCGATGACGTGCACGATGCCCTGCAGCGGGCTGTGGATGTCCGCCAGCGGGATGTTGAATTCCCGCGCGTCGTTCGAAAGGTGCTCGAGCTGCTGCACCGCTATGGGGTCCTCGATGGGCAGCGAGCGGTCCGTGGTCGGAACGTCGTGGTCGGCCGTGGCGACGGTCAGGTCCGGGCGCCGCACCCGCCGGCCCGCCATCCGCAGCCCGTCGAAGGCCTGCGGCGACGTGACCTCGTGCACCAGGTGCAAGTCGACGTACAGCAACGCCGGCTTCCCCGGCTCCTCCGACACAACGTGCGCGTCCCAGATCTTCTCGAACATGGTCTTTCCAGGCATAGCGTTAACCTCTTCCACCTAAGGGTGTCCCGAAATTGGGGCCTTGCCATAATAGCATTCTGCTACGAATCCGTCATGCGGCGTATCTCCTTCCCCCTTTACGGAGGAAGGTTGGGATGGGGGTGTCGCAGCTCGCCCTGCCCCCCGTCGAATGATTCCACGAACGGACACCTATCCTCTCGTTTTCCCGGCGAAAGCCGGGATCCAGAAACCCTGCGGCCAACTGCATCCATATTCCCCCTCCCCGTCGCCCCTGCGAAGGCAGGGGCCCCGACAATCACAACCCCCCTTGCCTTGAACCGTCCCCCATTCCCCCGGACCCTGACACAAGCTCCTTGCCGATAACCTCCGCCCTTCTCTACCGTCTCTTCTAGGAGGAAAACACATGGCAAAGAAGACTGACACTACCCGGAACATCCCCCAGAACTCCAATTGTCAGCCCCGCGCCGCCATCCCGGTGGAGGCGAAGGCTCGCGCTGAGAGGGTTTCCCGGCCTCGCAGGAAGAGCGGAGGCCAGCCCGGCAACCAGAACGCTCGCAAGCACGGCTTCTACTCCAAGTACCTTACGCAGGAGCAGCGGGATGCATATCGTGCGGCCAAGTATGGTCCCTCGCTCACCCCGGAGATCGCCATCATGCGACTGATCGTCAGGGATATCATGGCCGACCCCGACGCTGACCAGGATCTTCTTCTGCGTTCGGTGAGGACCCTTGCTCGCCTGCTTTCCGTTCAGAACCAACTTCGGAACGTCTCATAAGCGATGGGACTCGTTTCCCCCAAAAGGCCTTATGTTTTCGTAGCTGAAGTGCTACGAATTGCCCGCCGCAATCGAGTGGCAAGTAGGCCTTGGGAAAAGCAAGTTCCTCGCTGGCAAAATGTCCGGGAAGGATTGAGAGGATATGCGCAATTGCAGTCGGACCTCGCGCCGGCCCCTACATCGGCCGGATCGGCACGCCGTGCTCCGAGAGGTACGCCTTGACCTCGGCGATGGAGTAGGTGCCGTAGTGGAAGATGCTCGCCGCCAGCCCTGCGTCGGCGCGGCCCTCCTGCAGCGCGTGCAGCATGTGCTCCGGGTTCCCCGCGCCGCCGCTCGCCACCACCGGCACCGTCACCACCTCCGACAGCTTCCGCAGCAGTTCGATGTCGTACCCCGCCTGCGTCCCGTCGGCGTCCATGCTGTTGACGACGATCTCCCCCGCGCCCAGTTCGACGGCCCGCGCCGCCCACTCGATGGCGTCCAGGTGCGTCGTGTGCCCGCCGTCGGCGCCGGTGCGCACGCGGACCTCCCAGCGGACGGGGTCCGTGCCCGGCAGGCGCATGGCGTCCAGCCCCAGCACGATGCACTGCGAGCCGAACCGGTCGGCCCCCTGCCGGATGAGGTCCGGGTTCTCCACCGCCGCCGTGTTGATGGAGACCTTGTCCGCCCCCGCCAGCAGCATCGTGTGCATGTCCTCCACGGAGCGCAGCCCCCCGCCCACGGCCAGGGGGATGAAGACCTGCTCCGCCACCTGCGACACCACGTCCAGCATGATGGAGCGGCCATCGGAGGATGCGGTGATGTCGTAGAAGACCAGCTCGTCGGCCCCCGCCTCGTTGTACATCGAGGCCATTTCGACCGGGTCGCCGGCGTCGCGGTGATCGAGGAAGCGGACGCCCTTCACCACGCGTCCGCGCTTCACGTCCAGGCAGGGGATGATGCGTTTCGTCAGCATTGCGTTGCAGCCGCCTCTCGGCCTTGTCCACCCGTTCGCCCTGAGGGAAATCGAAGGGGGAACGGGTGGCCTCCCACGCGGCTACTTCCTCAGCATCACCATGTAGTAGCGGCTCGACAGGTCGCGCTTCTCCGCGAACCGGAACCCCGCCTGCTTGCCGACCTCGACCAACTCCGCCTCCGTCAGCCGCTTGTCCAGCGCGGGCCCCTCGTCGGCGTCGAACTTGGTCCACTCGATGATCGCCGCCCAGCCGCCGCGCTTCAGCGCCTTGGACACGCGCTTCAGCATCGCCGGCTTGCTCGTTTTGAGGGTGGAGAGGTTCAGCGCCACCACCGCCCCGTCCAGCGAGTCCGCTTCAATGGTGGAGTCCTCGTCCTTCGGGTCGTAGACGACGGTGTTGGACAGGCGTGTCTGCGCCAGCCTCGTCTCCAGCTCCTCGCGGCTCGCCGCAGACTCGTCGGTCGCGTATACCTTGCCGTCGAACGTGTGCTTGGCGAGGGGGATGGTCAGCGCTCCCTTGCCGCAGCGGAAGTCGCCCAGGAGCTGGTACGGCCGCAGGGGCAGTTGCGCCAGGATGCGAAGCGGGTCTATCTGGTCCGCCAGCGTCTGCGAAGGGACGGCTTGGTCTGTCTTTGTGGTCATCGTGGTCCTTTCCATGTCGAAGGTTCCTTCACGGGAGCGGCCTCCCGCATCCGTGCGGGCCGCTCTTAGGGACGATTGTTGAGGCGAACGCTACCCCGCCGTGGGAATCTCGCCCACCAGCCGCACCGCCTCCCGCAGGTCGACGGCGCCCGTGTACAGCGCCTTGCCGATGATGGCGCCGCTGACGCCCAGGCCCGCCAGCCGCTCCAGGTGCCGCACGCTCGCGATGCCCCCGGCAGCGATGATGGGAGCCGGCACGTTGTTCACCGCCTCCGTCACCGCCTCGAAGTTGGGCTCCGTCAGCGTCCCGTCGCGGCTGATGTCCGTGTACTCCAGCCGCTCGACGCCCAGCTCGGTCAGTTGCCGCATCAGGTCCAGCGCCCGCATCCGCGAGGGCTGCTTCCACCCGCGCAGCGCCGCCCAGCCGTCCCGGGCGTCCACGGAGACGACGATGCGGCCCGCCCCAAAGCGCTCGATCGTGGCGGCCACGAAGTCCGGGTCCTCCACGGCCGAGGTGCCCAGCACCAGCCGGTTCACGCCCATCCCCGCCAGCGTCTCGGCCTTTTCCATATCCCGGATGCCGCCGCCAACCTCCACCGGCACGTCGACGCCCTCGGCGATGGCGCGGATGGCGTCCAGGTTCGCAAACTCCCCCGACGCCGCGCCGTCAAGATCGACGACGTGAATCAACGTTGCGCCCTCGTCCTGCCACCGCAGCGCCACGGCCAGCGGGTCTGTTCCGTAGACCTCTTCCTGGTCGTAGTCGCCCTGGTAAAGACGGACGCAACGTCCTCCCCGCAGGTCAATTGCCGGGATCACGTCCATGCCGAGACCGCCCTTGGAAAGGATTGAGCTACGCCGATTCCAGGTTGTGTTCTTCCACAAAGTAGGAATCGCGAACACCGTCAAAGCGGATGAGGTACACTGGGTCGCCCTCGCCGTAGGTCGATGGCATCGTGCGCTCCGGCACCTCGGTGATCACCCGGCCCCGCTGGCCGACGATCTCTTCCTGAATTCCGCGGATGGTGCCGGGTACCTGTACCAGGTCACCCTTCTGAAACTTGCCCATAGGTCATCCTCCAAAGAAACCTCTGCTTCGATGCAAGAGGTTACGCCATAGACTGTACCATGCGCAAGAAGTTGCCGTAGAGCCGCAGCCCCACCGGGCCGCTCTTCTCCGGGTGAAACTGCGTCGCGACGACGTTCCCCTGCGCGACGGCGCAGCAGAACCGCAGGCCGTAGTCGGTCACCGCGGCCGTCGATTCCGGCGACTCCGGGTCCGGGTAGTAGCTGTGCACGAAGTAGAAGTGGCTGCCCTCCGGCACACCATCGAACACCGGGTGGTCCGGCTGCAGCATCTCGATGGTGTTCCAGCCCATGTGCGGCCCCTTCAGCCCCGGCGGGAATTTCCGCACCTTGCCCGGAATGACGCCCAGGCACTTGGCGCCGCCCTCCTCCGTGTAGTCGAAGAGCAGCTGCAGCCCCAGGCACACGCCGAAGAACGGCTTCTCGTCGACGATGGCCTGCTTGACCGACTCCGTCAGGCTCTGCGCCTCCAGCGCCACCATCGCCGAGTCGCACGCGCCCTGCCCGGGCAAGACCAGCCCGTCCGCCGCCGCGATCTCCGCGGGCTCGACCGTCACGTGCACGTTCGCGCCCAGGCTCTCCAGCGCCTTCGCGACGCTCCGGAGGTTGCCCGCCCCGTAGTTGATGATGGCGATGTTTGGCGCACTCATTGCGTGAACAGCTCCAATAGCTCCAGGATCCTGCCCTGCACCAGCTCGCTGTGGCGGCCGTAGACCAGGTCCGTCCCGTGCTCGCCGCCTGTGAAGACCTCGTAGAACCGCTCGCCGCTGGAGGCATCGTACAGTGCCGCGCTGTCCATCCGCGCGCTGACGTCGTCCTCCGCCACCATGAAGAACTTGGGCTCATCCACGCTGGCGATGTAGTCCGCGGCGGAGAGCCCGTCGATGGCCGCCGGCGCCGAGAGCGCGACGACCCCCGCCACGTCGCGGTTGGCCGCCACCTTGACCGCCGCCGTGCCCCCCATGCTCGCGCCCACGAGCACCGGCCGCTCAACGCCCCCTATCGCCAGATAGTCCAGCGCCCCGCCGAGGTCCAGGTCGATCAGACCCAGCTCCTTGTCGCCGCTCGATGGTTCGTAGCCGCGGAAGTTGAAGGTGAAGACCGCGTAGCCCTCGTCGGCCAGCGTCTCCGCGAAGGGCCGCCAGCTCTCCTGGTCAGAGGGCCGCATGTGCGCCAGCACCACCGTCACGTCGCCGCTGCCGTAGTGCCGCCCGCAAAGCGGAAGCCCGTCCGACGACGCGAACTCCACGTCGCCGTCCGCGCACTGCGCTGTCGGTGCATCCTCGGAGCACGCCACAAGCGCCACAACCGCGAGCGCCAGCAGAGCGGCGGCAATCGGAGGGCCGGGGAATCGTCGCGTGAAAAGGCGGGGCAGCATAGCGCGGGACCTCTTGCACAAAAAGGGTCTGCGGCGTACGTGACAGAAATCACGACCGCACCTGCCATTATAGCATTGCGCCCGCCCTTACGTACGCGCGAAGCTCGACGCAACCCTACGTCGGAGGCGTGTAGTGTCCGAAGGTGCTGTCGTAGTCCCGCTGCGATTCCTGCGGCAGGTAGGTGTCCTCGATCTCCCGCACCAGCGCCGGCCCCGGGTACACGAAATCGTGGAAGCGCACAGGCCCCCACTTGCTCGCCGCCGCCTGCTGCCGGCGCTCGTCCATCGCGACGGGCCCCCGCTCCTTGAAGTCATTCAGCAGCTCCCACACCGCCTGCAGCCCCACGGAGCTGGTCAGCGCCGGGAAAATGGCCACCGCGACGCCCCACGCCTGCAGCTCCTCCAGCGTCGGCCCGGGCGGCGCCCCGCCAAAGGTGGGCATGACGGCGCCGGGGATGCGCTCCGCCGCCTCGTGCACCTCTTCCTTGTGCTGGACATTGTTCAGCCAGATGAGGTCGACGCCCGCCTCTTCCTTGTACCGGATGCACCGCTCGACGGCGCCCTTGAAGTCGCCGCCCTCCGCGCCGATGAAGTCGCAGCGCGCGCATATGACGAAGTCTGGGTCGAGCGCGTCTCGCGCCGCCACCGCCGCCTTGTACTTGCCCACGGCCTCCTCCACGGGGATGCACCGCCGGCCTGCGGCCGTGCCGGAGAGCTTGGGCGCCAACTGGTCCTCCAGGTGCAGCCCGGCCGCCCCCGCCTGCACGTACCCCTGCGTCATGTGGTACACGTTCACCGCGTTCCCGTAGCCCGTGTCCGAGTCCACCAGCACCGGCATCGACGACACCGCCGCGATGTTGCGGACAGCCTCGGCCATCTCATAGCGCCCAAGCAGCGCGATGTCCGGCACGGCGTAGATGTGCGCCGACGTCTGCGATCCCGCCAGGAAGAACGACTCGAACCCCAGCGATTCCGCCATCCGCACCGCCAGCGGGCTGAACCCGCCCGGCATGAGGAGGAGCTTGTCGTCGTTTATCGACCTGCGAAGTCTCGTGCTTGCTCTCTCTGCCATGGCTGCTGCTCCTCCTCAATCGAAATTGCCTGTCTCATCGTGTGGCCGGATGGCCGCAGTCTACTTGAACGCCGCAGCGATGCGCCACCAAGCGACGCAAACAACACGGGCCCCGGGAACTCCCGGGGCCCGTGCGGCGCCTGTTCGTGCTTGGGACGTTTAGGCGTGGACGGCCTCTGCGTAGGAGGCGTGGCCCACCTGGTCCTCGCCGAAGATGCCCCACTCGACCATCCAGCGGTGCGTCCGCTCGAAGGTCTCCTGCGTGTACGGCTCGAACACCAGCCGCTCGCCGATGCCCGCCTTCCGGTAGTCAAAGTACTGGTGGAACTTCTCGGGCAACTCGGTCAGGAAGTAGTGCTGGTAGAGCTCCTTGGCAACGTCGATCTCCCGCTGGGCCCGCTGCAGGGCGTTGAAGTACGCCCAGAGCTGCTCATCGGTGGCGTCGCCGTTGATCAGGAAGCCGATCATGAAGGAGGTGTCGACGATCTTGCGGAAGCCCTGCTGCTCCAGCACGTACGACGGCGTGCCGAAGACGTTGGCCGCCTGCACCCGGCGGTCGAGGGAGAGCTGGGCGCGGTCCACCGGGCCGCCCACGAACTGCAGGTTGATGTCTTCCTTTGACAGGAACGGCTCCAGCGCCTGGATGGCGGAGAAGTGGCTGCCGGAATGGTAGCCGACTGCGACCGGAACGCCGGCAAGCTGCTCGGGATCGCGAATGTCGGACTCAGGGGCGACCCAGATTCCCGAGGGCGTCACGGAGTAGGCGTGGCCCCACATGCGGCCTGACTGTCCGTGGGCGGCCATGTTGACGGCCCAGTGGCATGCGGAGCTGATCTCACAGGCCCGGCCCTCCGACATCCCCTCGAACGCGCCCCGCTTCACCTCGACGGGCGCTTGGTCCGTGGAGCTGACGGTAGGCTGCGCGGAGAACTGCTGGCCGCGAATAAACTCGTCCTCCAGCCCCTCGTCGGTAAAGTACCCCTTCTCCTCGGCCACCCACTCCTGCAGGCGGCTGTGGGGCATGATCCTGAATTTCGCCATGACAGACCTCCCTTCGCTTTTCGTACAATTCCTCAGGTTAATGGGGAGTATCGCGTCGGCAAAGCCTTGTTGTCAAGGCATGGGTTGGTGTAGATTTTATTCCAATTGGGAATGGAAAGAAGAGACGAGAATGGACTTGAGAGAACTGCGGACCTTTTGCGCCGTGGCCAAGCTGGGCAGCATCTCGGCGGCGGCCCGCGCCCTTGACCTTGGCCAGCCCGCGGCCACCAAGCACCTCAAGAAGCTGGAGGACCAAGTTGGGGTGGAGCTGCTCCTGCGGGGCAGGCGCCCCATCCAGCTCACCAGGGCGGGCACCGTGCTGCTGGAGATGGCCGGCCCGTTGGTGGAGGGCTTCAGCGCCCTTGAGTCCTTCAACCGCCACCTGGAAGGCACAAACCCCGTGACCGTCGCCAGCACGGCCATCCTCATCGCGCAGGCCCTTCCGGGCCCGGTGCGCAACTTCCGCCAGAGACACCCCGGCCACCTGTTGCGGCTGTGGCCTCGGAGCGAGTCTGAAATCCTCGCCATGGTGGCCTCAGGCGAAGCTGACCTCGGCATCGTGCCCACGGGCAACGTCCCGGCAGGGTTCGACTTCGCCCCGCTGTTCACCATCAACCGGGTGTTGATAGCCGCGAAGGACCACCCCGTGTCCGACCTGCTGGAGCTCACCTACAGCTCGCTCGCTAGGTGGCCGATGGTGATGCTTGGCGCCCGTTCCCGCACGCGAAGGCTGCTGGACGAGGCCTTCCAGAATCGCGGCATCAGCTACGAGCTTGCCGTCGAGACCGACAGCGCCGAGGCGATCAAGCAGTACGTCGCGGGCGGCGAGGGCATCTCCATCCTGCCCGACATCGCCCTCTCCCCGGGCGACGCCGCTGACCTCGACATCCTGCCCGTCTCCAATCTCATGCCGGCGGACCTGGTTGGGGTTGTGACCCTGCGAGGAAAGCCAATCTCCCAGGTCGCCCAGAGTTTCATCGAGGAGCTGGGCAGCCTGCCGAGCAGGATGCCTGGCGAGGTTGCCCCTACTCCGGCATGCCCCGCCGCCGCTTCTGCGGCACGCCCATCAGCGTCAGGAACATGACGCTCTTTCCCGCCGCATGGGGCGAGAAGAACCGCGTCACCTCCTCGTCGAAGAACGTGAGCCCCGTCGCGCCGAGGCCCATCGTGTACGCCGACAGATAGAGCCGCCCCGCGCGAATGCTCGCGTCCAGTTGCGCCGCCCGGTACCCGCGAGCGCCCATCGACGCTGTCACGGCGTTCAGGTCCGTCAGGAAGTAGACGTTCACCGCCGCGTCGTGGGCCAGCGCCTGGTTGAGGCCCAGGTGCCCCGCAATGAAGCGATGGTCGCCGGAGTGCAACAGATCGAGCTCACCGGCCTCCGGGTGGTACACGTACCCGCCCAGCTCCAGCCCGTCCACCGCGTTCACGATGACGTACATTGTGTTCAGCGGTCTGTCATCAAGAGACGGCCAGTCGCCCGGCAGCGGCCGCGCAGCCGCCGCCAGCATCGTGCGCAGCGCGCCCTCGCCGATGGGGGCAAGCTGAAACTGCCGTGTCGACCCGCGCCGCAAGATCACCCGCTCGACAGACTCTCCCTCTGCCTCAACCGGCGCCGGCCCTCCCGTCTCCGCCTGCGCCCCGCCGTCGAGCCCCCGCCACGCGGCGGCGCCCGCCCCGTCCAGCGACGTTGCCGCGTGCGCCTCGCGGATGAGCGGGTAGTCGATCTCCTTTGGCGAGTACGGCAGGGTTTCGAGGTTCAATCGGGCGGGCGCCGCCGTCGCCGCGATGGCCCCGGCTCCACTCCCCACGGGCACGATGGCGACGGCCGCCTCGCGCGCCCCGTCCACGTCGACGACGCGGTTCACGTCGTCGTCCACGAAGCCGGTGACCAGCCCTGTGGCCAACCCCCGGGATGCCGCCACCGACAGCGTGTTCGCGAGGATGGTGCCACAGTCCCAGTACGTGTGCCGGTATGCGCGGCTCTGGTACTTCCACGCGTTCCGCCAGAACACGCTTGTATACACGATGGACACCGGCGCCGACGCCACCCCGTCGTGCCCCGCCGTCGCGCCTGCCAGCGCCCCGCGGTAGTCGCCGGACCGAACACGCCGGAGGGCGTTGTCCTGCGCCCCGTACTGGTACACCCCTGCGGGCAGGTCAGGCAGGTCGCCGCACACCAAGTACAGCTCGATGTGGTATAGCGCGCCGGTGCAGGACGCCGCCCGGAACGCCATTTGGCCGTTGGGCACCTTGAGCCACTTGGTGACGCCCGCCGAGAGCTTCAGTAGCGCGGCTACATCGTCCAGCGTCGGCGCGCCGCCCGTCGTCGGGGCATCCCCCGCTATGGCCGCCATCGCCGGCACGTCCGACGGCTTGACGTCCTCGGGCAAAGCCACCTTCTCCGCCCGCCGGTAGAGCTTGTACAGCCTCGGCAGGATGGAGAAGTCGAGGGAGATGTTGCCCTCCCGCACGCTCTGCACGGAGTGGTCCGTCTTTCGGTGGTAGTCCAGAATCGCCGCGACGGCGTTATCGGAGTTCATGCATTCCTCCGGCGGCTAGCATACCACCCCCAGCCCCCGTCCGCGGTTGACATCCCTTGTCTCAAATAGCTACCATCGCCCCACATTCACTGCAGCGCTTGCTGCGTATTGAGAGGAGACACCCATGGCCGACGAGGCAGCAGTCAAGGAGTTGGTCCGCGGCGCGTACGACATGCACATCCACAGCGAGCCCGACGTGCTCCCGCGCAAGTTCAACGACATCGTGCTGGCCGAGCACGCCGTCGAGGCCGGCATGGCCGGGGTCGTGCTCAAGTCCCACTACATCTGCACGGCGGACCGCGCCAGCCTCATCAACCAGATGTTCCCGCAGATGAGGGCCTTCGGCGGCCTCGTCCTCAACAACTCCATGGGCGGCATGAACCCCCTCGCCGTCGACGTCGCCGGCCGCCTCGGCAACAAGGTCGTCTGGTTCCCCACCGTCGATGCGGAGAACGAGGTCAAGAACATCACCGGCGAGAACGTCGACGGCAAGCCGCAGCCCTACTGGATGACCATCGCCCGCGCCATGCGCGAGAAGGGCATCGCCGGCGACCCCGTGAAGGTCGTCGTCGACGGCAAGGTGACCCACGCGGCCATCCAGTGCATGGAGGTCATCGCCGAGTACGACATGATCCTCGCCACCGGCCATATCTCGCCGGAGGAGATGCTCCCCGTCGTCAAGGCCGCCCGCGAGGCCAAGGTCAACCGCGTCATCATCACCCACCCGGAGTTCCCGGCCACCTACCTGGACCAGGACCAGCAGCGCGCCCTCGGCAAGTACGACGTCATGTTCGAGCGTTGCTTCACCCAGCCCTACACCAAGAAGGTCGAGTGGGAGACCGTCTACGACAACATCCGCAAGATCGGCCCCAACTCCACCATCCTCTCCACGGACCTCGGCCAGAGCACGGCCCCGTGGGTCGAGGAGGGCCTCGGCATCTTCATCGGCAACCTGCTCGATAACGGCTTCACTCCCTCGGAGATCGAAACGATGTCCCACCAGAACGCCGGCGAGATCCTCGGCCAGCTGGAGCCAGCCAAGGCATAGCCGCAAAAAGCGTTGAGCCACAACAAGAGGGGCCTCCTCAGAGGAGGCCCCTCTCCTTTGGGCGACCCTTCAGTCGTAGCTGTGTCCAGGGCAAGCAGTGTGACCTTCACATCATTGAAGCCAGTCTCAAAATGCCGTATCCTTTTCTAGCTATAAGACTTTCAGGAGGTAGCTATGACCTCTGGCAACACTCGCACCCTGCTCCACACCATCGATGGCCCCAACGGCAGTGCCGCCCTGTACGAGGTGGTAAGCCCCGGCCAGGCGCAGCCCAGCTACGAGGTGGACTTCGGCGGCGCGACCACCACCTTCAAGAGCATGGGCGAGGCCTACATTGAGGCCGGCGTCATGTCCGGTACGCCCACCTAGCTCGACCGCGCGGGGGCTGGCGGCCGTCGCGGCTAGCCCAGCCCCCGGGTCCGGCCCGTCGCCTGCCGCTCGATGTCCCGCTCCCGCCGCTCCAGCACTCGCCGCCGCATATCCGCCAGCCTTCGCGTGGGCTGCGGAGGCCTCTTCGCAGCTAGGAAGAACACAGACGCCAGCCCCGTCATGACGGCAAGCACCACAAATCCCGTCTGATAGTCGCCATTTACGTCCGCCATCCACCCCGCGAACACCGGCCCGAACATGATGCCCATTGTGACGATGACCGATGACAACCCCATGATCGTCCCCAGCGCCCGCCGCCCGAAGTAGTCGGCCCGTATCGCGCCCATCAGCGGTCCCCGGCCGCCCCACGCCAGCCCGTGGATGATCGAGAAGAAGTAGACAACGCCCAGCGAGGTCGCGAACGTGATTCCCAGCAGCGCCACGCAGTGCGCCACCATGCCGGCCGCGCAGATGAGCCGCTTGTCGACCCTGTCGCCCAGTAGCCCGCCGCCGATCTGCCCCACCATTGAGGTCATGGTCATCACCGTGACCACGAGCGCCGCCGACTCCAGCGACACGTCCAGCCGGTGCACGATGTGCGGGATGAGGTGCACCATAATTGCGCCCACCACCAGCAGCGCGCTGCCGTGGCCAAGGGAGATCAGCCAGAACGCACGCGTGCGGAGCGCCTCGCCCACGGTGAAGTCCCGTCCCGCCAGCGCCGCCCGCGAGGTGGTGGCCGCCGCCCGAGGGTCGGGCCCGCCGTCCGGCCGCATGCCGTAGCGCTCCGGCCTGCCGCGAATGATCGGCATCAGCGGCAGCCCCACGGCGAGGATGATGACGCACGATGCGATGGCCGTCGTTCGCCATCCGAACGTCGTCAGCGCGACGGCCACCAGCGGCACCAGCATCCCGCCGAGCCCTAACCCCGTCGTCGAGAGCGCCAGCGCCAGCGACCGGCGCCGCTGGAACCAGTTCGCCACGGCGACGATGAGCGTCAGGTACCCGCTCAAACCAAACCCCACCGACAGCACCACGAAGGCAAGGTAGAACGTCAGGAGCGATTGGATCTGGCTCAGGAGGAGAAACCCCAGGGCAAGCACGATGACCCCGGCCGTCAGCACCACCCTCGGCCCGAACCGGTCGACGAGCAGCCCCTGCACCGGGCCTAGCAGCCCGTTCTGCAGCTGCAGGATGGAGAACGACCACGCAAGAGCCGCGCTGCTCCACCCGAACTCTTCCTGCAGCCGCAGAAAGTACGCGCCGAACGCCTGCAGCAGCAGGCCGCCCTGCAGCCCCTGTATGACGATTGCCGCCCCGACAATCCACCACCCGTAGAACAGGCGGTTGGCGTTCCTCCTGAGTATGTCCGGTGTAGTCAAACCTGAGATTCCCACTTCCTTGGAACGCGATTGCAGCGCGCATAGTTCGCACGATGCCCGTCACTGCTGTTGTGAGTTCCCCCTTGGGACCCGCCGGCCGCTGCCGGGATTGAGTTGTTTGAGCGCTGTGACTGCGCGCTAGCCCTGCCCCCGCGCGCGCCGCTGCATCACCAGCCGCCGCCCGCGCGCCCACGCGCTCTCGGGCACCGACGGCCGCTTCGCCGCGAGGAAGAAGACGGTCCCGACGCCCGTCATCGCCGCAAGAATCACGAATCCCAGTTGGTAGTCCCCCCGCACGTCGGCCATCCACCCCGCGAACACCGGCCCGAACACGTTGCCGATGGTCACAATGAGGGACGAAAGCCCCATGATCGTCCCGATTGCCTTCAGCCCGAAGTAGTCCGCCCGGATTGCCCCCATCAGCGGCCCCCGCGCGCCCCATGCCAGCCCGTGTATCACCGCGAAGACGTAGACCAGCCACATGGAGTCCGCAAACGCTATCCCCATCAGCGCCACCGTGTGGCCCAGCATGCACGCCGCAGCGATGAGCCGCTTGTCCATCCGGTCGCCCAGGATCCCGCCGCTCACCAGCCCCGCAATCTGCGCCGTCGTGATCACCGTGATCACCGCCGACGCTGTCTCCAGCGGGACGTCCAGCTTCTGCACGAGGTGGGGAATCAGGTGCACCATGATCGCGCCCACCACGAACAGCGCGCTCCCGTGCCCGAACGAGATGAACCAGAAGGCGGGCGTCCGCATCGCCTCCCGCGCCGTGAACTCCCGTTCGGGCCCGATCTGCACCGGCGTGGTCCGGCTCTCTGCTGGGGTAGGCTCATACCGGCGCCCGTCTGGGATCATCCCATACTGCTCCGGCCTCGTTCGGAAGATGGGCACCAGCGGCAGCCCAACCACTAGGATGATGACGCCCGAGGCAAAGGCCGTCGTCTGCCACCCGAAGTGGATCAGCGACAGCGCCACCACGGGCACGAAGATCCCGCCGATGCTCGCCCCCGTCTGCGAGAGCGCCAGCGCCGTCGCCCGCCGCCTGCGGAACCAGTTGGACACCGTCACGAACAGCGTGAGGAACCCGCCAAGCCCGCTCCCAATCGCAATGACCACGAAGGCGAGGTAGAAGTCGAGCAGCGAGTCAATCCGGCTGAGCATCATGAAGCCGATGGCAAAGATGATCAGCCCGACCACAAGGACAGCGCGAGGTCCGAACTTGTCGATGAGCCAGCCCTGAAACGGCCCCAGCAGCCCGCTCTCGATTCGCAGCAGCGAGAACGACCACGAGAGGGACGCGCTGCTCCACCCGAACTCCTCCCGCAGCCGAACGAAGTACGCGCCGAACGCCTGGAACAGCAGCCCGCCGTGCAGGAACTGGATGAAGACTGCCGCCCCGACAATCCACCACCCAAAGAACACCTTTCCGGCGTTCCTCCGCACAATGTCCGGCGCTATTTGTGTCAACGTTCTCTACATTCTCTCGAAAATTGTCGGTCGCCCCATGAGCGGCATTCTGTCGAAAACCGTGAATCTTGACAGGGAAGCGGGTCTCGGAAGCGCCTGAGTTGCTTGACTGCCCCTTGGATTGAACGGCCCAGCGCGCGCCGCCGTTCCCGGCGAGGCCAAGGCACAGGCCCCGCTGACGGCTGCGACCGGCTACATGCCCAGCCGCTCGCGCACCCGCCGCAGCGCCGCCGCAACCTGCGATGGCGCCGTGCCGCCCGGAACGTTGCGCGATTCCAACGCCGTCGCCACCGTCGTCCCCAGCACGTCCGCGTCGAACAGCGGCGAGAATGCGCGGTAGTCCTCCAGCGACAGCTCCTCGAAGCGCGCGCCCTTGTCTTCTGCGAAGCGCGTGAGCTGCGCGACGACGCCGTGCGCCTGCCGGAACGGCAGCCCCTTGCGGACCAGGTAGTCGGCCAGATCAGTCGCAAGGCTGTACCCGCCGCCCTCCGCCGCCTGCGCCATCCGCTCGCGGTTGAACATCGCGCCCCCGAGCATCCGCGTGAATGCCGCGACCGTTGGCAGCAGCGTGTCCACCGTGTCGAAGAGCGCTTCCTTGCCCTCCTGCAGGTCTTGGTTCTACGTCAGCGGCAGCCCCTTCACCGTCGTCAGCGCCGCCATCAGGTGACCGTACACGCGTCCCGTGCGGCCCCGGGCGAGCTCCGCCAGGTCCGGGTTGCGCTTCTGCGGCATGATGCTGCTGCCCGTCGTGTCCTCGTCCGCCAGCCGCAGGAAGCCGAACTCCTCCGACGACCACAGCACAAACTCCTCCCCCATGCGCGAGAGGTGCCCCATGCACGCCGAAGCCGCGTACAGGTAGTCCAGCACGAAGTCCCGGTCCGCCACCGCGTCCATGCTGTTCGTCGTCACCCCGTCGAAGCCCAGCTCCTGCGCGACCGACTCCCGGTCCAACGGGTACGGCGACCCCGCCAGCGCGCCGCTGCCCAGCGGCAGCACGTTGGCGCGCGCGCCCGCCTGCTGGAACCGCTCCACATCCCGCTCGAACATCTCCACGTACGCCAGCAGGTGGTGCGCCAGCGCCACGGGCTGCGCCCGCTGCAAGTGCGTATATCCCGGCATCGCCGTCGTCACGTGCTCACCCGCCGTCGAGGCCAGCGCGCGCTGCAGGCCGTGCAGCGCCTCTGCCGTCTCCCCGGCCGTGCGCCGCACGAAGAGGCGCATGTCCGTCGCGATCTGGTCGTTGCGCGAGCGTGCCGTGTGCAGCTTGCCCGCCGTCTCGCCGATGAGGTCGTGGAGGCGCGCCTCTACGTTCATGTGCAGGTCTTCCAGCTCCCGCCGCCACGGAAACGTGCCGCCCTCGATCTCGCCGCGGACGGCGTCGAGGCCCGCGCACATGCGCTCTGCCTCGTCGTCGGTGACGATGCCCTGCCGCGCCAGCATCCGCGCGTGCGCCTGCGACCCCGCGATGTCCTCACGGTAGAGCCGCCAGTCGTAGTGCAGCGAGATGGTGTAGTCCAGCGAGGTATATTCGTCCGCCATCATGCCGGCCTCTTGGGCGCGAGGAACCGTCGCCGGTACGTCAGCACGCGCTCGTCACGCTGGTTATGCGCCCGCGTCTCGATGTACACGACCCCGCGGTCCGGCCGCGACGCCGACTCCCGCACCTCCAGCACCTCGCTCTCGGCGTAGATGGTGTCCCCCGCGAATACCGGCCCGTCGTGCGTGACCCTCTCGTACTCCAGGTTCGCGATGGCCTTCCCCGACGTGTCGATGACGCTCATGCCGACCGCCACGCTCAGCACCAGCGGCCCCGCCACGAGGATGCGCCCGTGCTGGTGTTCCTGCATGTAGTTCTCGTCCAGGTGCAGAGGGTTGTGGTTCATGGTGAGGAGGCAGAAGAGATTGTTGTCGCTCTCCGTGATCGTCTTGCCCGGCCAGTGGCGGTACACGTCGCCCACCTGGAAGTCCTCCAGGTAGCGCCCGTAGCGTTCCTTGCCGTCGTGGATCATTGATGCTCTCACCGTTCGCCCTGAGCGTGCCCAGGGGTCTGCTCGCCCCCTCCCGCTTTACCGGCGAAAGCCGGTATCCAGGGGTGGGCAAAGGCCTCGTCGTCCGCCCGGAGCCCGTCGAAGGGCAAACGCCTGCCGACCCTGCGCCGAGGACGCCGCCCTACTCGCCGATCACCTTGTACACGATGCGGTTGCGGTTCCGGCAGTGGGGCCGGATCTCCGTCGGCCAGCGCCCCGAGTCCGCCGCGGCCACCCACGCGTCGCTCGTCACGACGCCGGGGTTGTCGATCTCGTACACGGCCAAATACTTCGGCGAGCCCTCCTCCGCCACGTAGCGCTTCGCGCTCTGGACGCCCGGCACCTGCAGCAGGGCGGGGATGTGCTCGTTCTCGTAGCAGTCGTTGAAGTCGGCCTCCTTGTCGGGGTCGACGTCCATTGCCGCAATGTATATGTACTTGTCTGCCATGCCGCCCTCCATACCCTGCCGTCGTTCCCGCGCAGGCGGGGACCTCACCCTTTGCCCCGCTCCGACTCCGGTGTGCCGCGGCGTTTACCCCTGCCGCGACTGCCGCCTCGACTGCGTCCGCACCGGCAGCCCGAAGACGTTGATGAACCCCACCGAAGCCTTGTGGTCGAACTGGTCGGCCTCGTCGTACGTGGCGAGGCCGTAGTCGTACAACGCGTGCGGAGACTGCCGCCCGACGACTGTGCACGTGCCCTTGTTCAACCGCACCCGCACCGTGCCCGACACGAACTCCTGCGTGCTGTCCACGTAGGCGTCCAGGTCCTCGCGGTGCTTCGTGAACCAGAGGCCGTTGTACACAATGTCCGCGTACTGCTGCGCCACGATCTCCTTGAAACGCACCTGCTCCTTGCTCAGCGTCAGCGTCTCCAGCGACCGGTGCGCCGCGTGCAGCACGACGCCCGCCGGCGCCTCGTAGATCTCCCGCGACTTGATGCCGACCAGCCGGTTTTCCAGGTGGTCGATGCGGCCCACGCCGTGCTCGCCCGCCAGCGCGTTCAGGTGCAGCACCAGCGACTTCCCGCCCAGCGACTCGCCGTTCACCGACACTGGCGCCCCCTTCTCAAAGCCAATCTCCAGGTACAGGGGTGTATCCGGCGTGTCCTTCATGGAGCGCGTCCACGCGTAGATCTCCTCCGGCGGCTCGTGCCACGGGTCCTCCAGCACCCCCGCCTCGATGGAGCGGCCCCACAGGTTCTCGTCGACGGAGAAAGGGCTGTCCTTGGTGTTGGGCACCGGCACGTTGTGCGCCGCCGCGTATTCGATCTCCTCGTCGCGGCTCATGCCCCACTCGCGCGCCGGCGCGATGACCCGCAGGTCCGGCGCCAGCGCCCCAACGCTCACGTCGAACCGCACCTGGTCGTTGCCCTTCCCCGTGCAGCCGTGCGCGACGAACTCCGCGCCCTCATCCAGCGCCACCGACGCCAGGTACTCCGCAATCAGCGGCCGCGCCAGCGCCGTCGCCAGCGGGTACTGCGCCTCGTAGATGCCCCCCGCCCGCAGCGCCGGCCACACGAACCGCTCGACGAAGGCCTCCTGCCCGTCCAGCACGATAGCTTTCTCCGCGCCCGTCGCCAGCGCCTTCAGCCGCACCTCCTCCAGGTCGCGCCCCTGCCCTAGCTCTGCCGTCACAGTGATGACCTCGGCGTCGTAGTGCTCCTTGATCCACGGAATGGCCACGGACGTGTCCAGCCCGCCGCTATATGCCAAGACCACCTTCTGCTTCGCCATGTCCAGTCCTTCAGTCCAAATCGATTGAGTTGCGTTCTCTACTTCGCCTTGGCGACGCGCTCCACCGCGTCCACCAGCGCCCGCTCGAAGCGGTCCACCGCGATGTCCACCTCGGCGTCCGAGATGTTCAGCGCCGGCATGAAACGCACCGCCGTCGGCCGCACCGGGTTGAGCAGCAGCCCGCCCGCGTTGCAGGACGTGACCACCTCGCCGGCGATCGCCTCGTGGAATTCGACGGCCAGCAGCAGGCCCATGCCCCGCACTTCCTTCACCGAGTCCTCGTGCGCGGCCTTCACCCGATCGAGACCCGCCTTCAGCCGCTCGCCCATGACCCGGCCGTGCTCCACCCAGCCGCCGTCGATGACCTCCTTGACGACGGCGTATGCCGCCGCGGTCGTCAGCGCGTTGCCGCCGTAGGTGCTGCCGTGGTCGCCCGGTCGCAGCACGTCGCACGAGTCCTTGCACATGAACGCGCCGATGGGCACGCCGCCGCCCATGGCCTTCGCCAGCGTCATCACGTCCGGCTCCACGCCGTACTGCTCGTACCCGAACAGCGTCCCAAGCCGCCCAATGCCCGTCTGGATCTCGTCCAGAATGAGCAGCAGGCCCTTCTCGTCGCACCACGCGCGGACTTCCTTAAGGTAGTCGTCCGGCGGCACATTGACGCCGCCCTCGCCCTGCACGGGCTCCAGCATGACGGCGCACGTGTTCTGGTTCGTCGCCCTTTTGATCGCTTCGATGTCCCCGAAGGGCACGTTTACGAAGCCGGTCATCAGCGGCAGGAAGTTCGCCTGGTAGTTCGGGTTCCCCGTCGCCGCCAGCGCGCCCAGCGTCCTCCCGTGGAACGAGTCGACGGCGGTGATGATCTCCACCGCGCCGTTGAGGTGCTCGCGGCCGTACTTCCGCGCCAGCTTGATGGCGCCCTCGTTGGCCTCCGCGCCGCTGTTGCACACGAAGACCTTGTCCAGGCAGCTGTTCTCCACCAGGAGCTGCACCAGCTGGAGCTGCGGCAGCGTGTAGAACTGGTTCGACGTCTGGATCAGCGTCGACGCCTGCTGCGCGATGGCCTGCACCATCACCGGCGGGCAGTGCCCCAGGCAGTCGACCGCCCACCCCGCGGTGAAGTCCAAGTACTCCTTGCCGTCCGTGTCCCACACGCGGCTCCCCTGCCCTCGCTCGATGACGACGGGCTGACGGCGCACCGTGCCCATGTAGTACTGCTTTTCCGTCTCGATGTACTGGTTCACTAGTTCTGCTCCTCCGCCAGCCGGTTTAGTTCCTCAAGCGACTGTCTCAGCTCCTCCAGCGCCATGTCCAGCGCGTCAATCGCGTCCGACGCGCCGCCCAGCGCGTCCTGCAGCGTCTCCGATGGTGCCGGAGCCGTCGTGCCCGTTTCGGGCGATGGCTCGCCGATGTCCAGCGACGGCGCCGGGGTGCTCGACCCCGTCAGCGCGTCGAGCGCCGACCGCAGCGTCGGTCGCATCACCACCTCGCCCGCGTCCGCCACGATGATCTGCTTCAACTCCGGGAACGCCAGGTTGTCCGCCTGCAGGAACACTGGCTCCACGTACAGGATTGTGTTGTCGATGGGCACCACAAGCAGGTTCCCCCTGAGCACCGTCGACCCCACCTGTCCCCAGAGCGTGAACTGCTGGGAGATGTCGGGGTCGTTGTCGATGCGCGCCTCGACTTGCTGCGGGCCGTCCAACTGCTTGCCCCGCGGGAACACGAAGTTCACCAGCTCTCCGTACCGCTCCCCGTCGTTGAGCGCCGCCAGCCAGGACACCATGTTCGGCCGGTCCGCCGGCGTGAAGGGCATCAGCAGCACAAACTCCTCCCGCACGGAGTCCGGCAGCTTCATGATCAGGTAGTACGGCTGCATCACCAGGTTGTTCTGGCCGAAATACGTCTCCTGCGGGATGCTCCACTGGTCCTCTTTGTTGAAGAAGACCGTTGTGTCCGTCATATGGTATTGCAGGTACTGCTGCGCCTGCGCCTCGAAGAGCCCCTCCGGGTAGCGGATGTGCTCCCGAAGCCCCGGGTGCCGCTCGTCGATCTCGTCGATTGGCGTGAAGAGCTTGGGGAACACCTTCTGGTACGTCTGCACGAGCGGGTCGTCCTGATCGATGACGTAGAAGGTCAGGTCCCCCCCGTAGGCGCTCATCACCACCTTCACGCTGTTGCGGATGTAGTTGAACTCGCCCAGTTCACCCGAAAACGGCGTCGAGTACGGATAGCGGCTCGTGATCGTGTACGCGTCCTGGATCCACAGTAGCTCGCCGCCGACCACCGTGACGTACGGGTCGTCGTCCAGCACCAGGAACGGCGCGACGTCCGATACCCGCTCCTGGATATTGCGGTTGTACTGGATCCTGCTGCCCGGCGTGATCTCCCCGCTGATCATCAGGTTCAGGTCCCGGAATTTCCAGGCATAGGCGAGCTGACGCAGGAACCCGTTGATTGGCACCCCGCCGTTGCCCTGGTACCGCGCACGAACGGGGATGTCCGTCTCCGTCGGGTAGGAGAACTCCTCCACGGCCGAATTCACCACGACGTAGTCGCGCGTGTTCTCGCCGTAGTACACCTCCGGTCGCGTGACCGGGATGTCGCCCCTTGGCGGCACGTCCTGCAGCACGAACTCAGGTTTGCCGTCGTCCGTGAACTCCGTCACCGGCGCGGCCACAGCGCCGAACCCGTGCGTGAACTGCAGCGTCCGGTTGACCCAGTTCTGCGCCTCCTGCGGCAGTCGCTCCGGCGAGAGCTCCCGCGCGCTCACCATGAGCTGCGTATACTCGCCGTCCAGCGTATACCGGTCGACGTCCACGTCCTGGAAGTCGTAGTACAGCCGTATGAACTGGATCTGGTTCAGCGTGTCCAGGAACGGCCGGTGGTCCCACAGCCGCAGGTTGCTGATGATGCCCGGGTTCGTGTCCACGATGTCTTCCGTCACCCGCGGGTTGTCCCGTATCGGGTACGACGACTCCGCGATGCGGTTCAGCCCGAAGGCGTCCCGCGTCGAGTCGATGTTCCTGGCGATGAACGGCCGCTCCCGCTCTAGCTCCGAGGGGATGACCTGGAAGCGCTGCACCGCATTGGGCCACGCGAACTGCAGGATGATGAGCCCGCCGATCCACAGCAAGCCGATGCCCACCATGAGCCGCGTGCCGCGCAGCCAGAAGGCGTTGAGCAGCAGCAGGAGGCCGCCGGCCGAGACGATGAATATCAGGATGGTCAGGCCGGGGATGCGCGCGTTGACGTCGGCGTACGTCGCTCCCACGACGGCGCCGTTGTCGGAGAAGACCAGGCTGTAGATGTCGATCCAGTACCCGTACCCGAAGGTGAAGAGCAGCAGCGCCCCCAATACCGACAGGTGGGTCCTCACCTGCGGTGTCAGTGAGAACACTGCCCCCCGCAGGCTGAAGTGGACGAAGTACATGCCCAGGCTCAGCAGCAGCGTCACCACGAACGCGCCCAGCAGCCACCCCTGCACCAGTTGGTGCAGCGGCAGCGTGAAAACGTAGAAGGACACGTCCCTGCCGAACTGCGGGTCCTCGATGCCGAAGGGCGTCGCGTGGATGAAGCCCAGCACGACGCTCCAGCCGCCCCCGGCCACGCCGCCGAAGATGAGCGACGCCACCACGATGACGAAGATGGAACCGGCCAGCGTCAGCGGGCGCAGCAGCTCCAGCGTCTCCTCCGGCACCGGCGTCACCTGCGGCCCGCCCCCGTAGCGGTACGTCAGCCACACGCTCACTGCCGAGATCGCCGCGAAGAGCGCCATGCCCGTGAAGAACAGCCAGATGCGCTGCACCAGGATGGTGCGGTACACGCCCTCGAATCCTAGGTTCCCGAACCACAGGAAGTTCGTGTACACGTCCAACAGCCAGAAGGCGAGGACGAACAGACCGATGATCAGTCCAAGGCCGCCCCCCCAGAGGATGACGCTCCTCCACGGGATATCGGGCGTCCCTATCTGTCCCGGCTGCCCAAAGTTCGGAAAACCGCCGCCGAAGCCGCCTCCGCCAAAGTTGCCTGCCATCAGTTTCTCCTTGCCTTAGCCAATGCGTGTGCCTTTGCCCCTGCCCTCCAGGCACTCCAGAAGCGCATGGGGTTCTCTGCCGTCCAGAATCTGCGCCGCGCCCACATGGGGCAGCGCCTTGAGACATGCCTCCAGCTTGGGGATCATCCCCCCGGCGGCCACGCCGCTCTCGATGAGCGCCTGCGCCTGCGCTGGCAGCAGCCGCGGTATCGTCCGCCGCGAGGCATCCATCACCCCGTCGACGTCAGTTAAGTAGATGAGCCGCTCCGCCTCCAGCGCGGTCGCCAGCTCGCCTGCCGCCACGTCGCCGTTGATGTTGTACAGCGTCGCCCCCGGCCCGCCGTTCAGCCCGATGGCCACCGGTGCGATCACCGGGATCCATCCCAGCGCGGACATCTCCCGCACCGGCCCCGCGTCGACGCCCGTGATGTCGCCGACGTAGCCCAGGTCCGGGTCCAGCGTCCTGGCCTGCAGGATGCCCCCGTCGGCCCCGCTGAAGCCCATCGCCTTGCCGCCCAGCGCCAGCACCGACGCCACGAGTTGCTTGTTCACCAGCCCCGTCAGCACCGCCAGCACTATGTCCAGCGCCGCCTCGTCGGTCACCCGCATCCCGCGGACAAACCGCGGCGCCGCGCCCGTGCGCTCCATCCACCGGCTGATGACCTGCCCACCGCCGTGCACCACCACCGGCGCAAGCCCCTGCCGCTGCATGGCGACAACATCCTCCAGCGTCGTGTCCCCGCTGCCGAGGGTGCTGCCCCCTATCTTGATGACGATGGGCTTCTGTGTGCTCGCCTCGCTCACCGTTTCCCCTGTTGCCCTATGTGAAAGCGCCGCTCCCGATGACCGGAGGCGGCGCCCGTCTTTACGTCGTGTACGCGCTGTTGAACGTGACGAACTCCTCGCTCATGTTGCAGCCCCAGCCGACGGCCGCTCCGTCGCCGATGTTCAGGCTCACCCTGATCCGTATTTCGTCCCCGTGCATGGATCCCACCAGCGACTCCCGCAGGTACGGCACCGGCAGCCCGGCCTCCATGATGCAGATGTCGTTCACGTGCAGCGTGAGCTTGTTCTCCACCACCTCGGCCCCGCTCTTGCCGACGGCCATCATGATGCGCCCCCAGTTGGGGTCGTTGCCGTGGATGGCCGTCTTGACCAGGATGGAGCTCGCCACTGAGCGGGCCGCCAGCCTGGCGTCCGCAACGCTCTCGGCCCCGTCCACCGTAACCTCGATGAGTTTCGTCGCGCCCTCGCCGTCCTTCACCATTTCCCGCGAGAGGTGGGTGCATACCTGCAGCAGCGCCGACGACAGGGCCTCCGCCTCCGGCGTCCCCTTGGCGACCGTCGCTCCCGACGCCCCGTTCGCAAAGACGAGCACCGTGTCGTTGGTGCTCGTGTCCCCGTCGACGTCCACCATGTTGAACGTGGAGTCGACTACCTCGCTCAGCGTCTCCTGCAGGAAGGCTGCATCCACGTTGGCGTCGGTCGTCAGATAGGCGAGCATCGTCGCCATGTTGGGATGGATCATGCCGGAGCCCTTGCAGCACCCCGCGACGGTCACTGTGTTGCCGCCCACTGGGAACGAGACGGCGATCTCCTTGCTGACCGTGTCCGTTGTCATGATGGACCGCGCGAAGTCGTGCCCGCCGTCCCGCGTCATCTCGATCTTGCCGACGGCGTTGCGTATCAGTCCCATAGGCAGCTCCACGCCGATGATCCCCGTGCTGCTGACCGCGATGTCCGCCATTTCTACACCCAGCGCGCCGGCCGCCAGCGACGCCATCTCCTCTGCGTCGATCAGCCCCTGGTCCCCGACCGAGCAGTTGGCGCACCCGCTGTTCACGATGACCCCGCGTGACGAGCCCCGTTCGGCGGCCCGCTTGCTGACGGTCACGCACGCCGAGACGACCTTGTTCTTCGTAAATGTCCCCGCAGCCGCTGCCGGCGACTCCGAGAAGAGCATCCCCAGGTCAACTTTGCCCGGGGCGTAGGTGCGGATGCCGGCGTAGGTTGCGCCGGCGGTGAATCCCAGCGGGCTCGTAACCGACCCATCCGGGACTACGGTAATTTCATGCGACATTTCTGTCTCCTAAGATTGGTTGTTCATGCCCCACACAACGACAAGGGCTGATTAGGTGGAAATTCCGTTGTGGAGGTGTCCGGCAAACAACCCTGTGGAGTATAGCACAAGCCCTATCTGGCTTCATCCTCAGCGGCCGCCTGCCCCTCCTCTGCCGACTCACGTCGGAGAGGCCCGTCCTCAGGAGAGGACTCCGCAGCAGAGGACGCATCCTTGACGGCCCGTAAGTCGTCCAATGGTCCGCTCGCCTCGATGACGCCGTCCGCCGCCAGCGTGCTGTTCATCGCCGCCACCGCCACCTCGATCTGCGAGCGGTCCGGCCAGCGCGTCGTCAGCTTCTGCAGCATGAGCCCCGGGAAGGCTAGCATCTGCGCCCAGGCGCGGTCGCTGTGCGCCCCGCTGAACCGCAGGAACTCGTAGCTCACCGCCGCGATTACCGGCAGCAGCGCAATCCGAGAGGCCACCGCCCACACCAGCGCCGGGCGTCCCACCATCGTGAAGACCACCACCGACACCAGCACCACCGTCAGCAGGAAGGCTGTGCCGCACCGCGGGTGCGCCGTCGGGAACTTCTCGATTTCCTCCGCCTCAAGCGGCCGCCCGTGCTCGTACGCGTGGATCGTCATGTGCTCCGCGCCGTGGTAGGCGAACACCCGCTTCACGTCCCGGATGTTCCCGATGAGCCAGATGTACCCGACCAGCAGCCCCAGCCGGATGACCCCCTCCAGCACGTTGCTCACGACCGCTGACTCGACGTAGCTGTCCAGCGAGCGCGCCCCAAACAGCGGCAGCAGGAAGAAGATGCCGATGCCGAACACCAGCGCGATGGCCATCGTAAACGCCATGCTGACGCGCTCCGTCTTGCCGACCTTCGGCAGTTCCCCGTTCGGCACCGGCGGCGCGTCCGGGTCGGCCATCGCAATCTCCGCTGACCGGTTCAGCCCGCGCATCCCCATCAGCAGCGCCTCTATGAGGACCAGCACCCCGCGCACCAGCGGAATGCGCCGCAGCGCCCCGCTCGTAAGCGGGCTGAGCGGCAGCGGCCCCGTCCAGATGCCGCCGTCGGGCCGTCGCACGGCCATGCGCACGTTCCGCTGCCCCCTGATGAGCACCCCCTCAATCAGGGCCTGACCGCCGTAGTAGAACGGCTGCGGCATCCTTGGACTCCTCTCGCTAAGTCTCTCCATCCCGGCGAAAGCATGCCCCGTACCCCGATACGGGGCCGGGGTCCAGGGGCGGGGCCGTCCCCCAAAAAGAAATCGGGGTGGTTTGCACCACCCCGAGGCCCGGTCTTGCGCCTACTTGAGGTTGTACCTCCGCTTGATGCGCTCCACCCGGCCCTCGGTGTCCACAATTCGCTGCTCGCCCGTAAAGTACGGGTGGCATCGGTTGCAGATCTCCACGCGCAGCTCCGCCTTCGTCGAGCCGGTGGTGAAGGTGTTGCCGCACACGCAGTGCACAACCGCTTCAGCGTGCCACTGTGGATGAATGTCTGTCTTCATTGCCCTTGTCTCTCCTGACCCTCTCGGACCTGTCTCTATTCTAGTTCTGCGGGTAGACGCAGGCCATCTTCCGGTTCTTGATGGCCCACTCGTACTTCACCTCGCCGTCCGCCAGCGCGAACAGCGTGAAGTCGCGCCCGACCCCCACGTTCTTGCCGGGGATGATCCGCGTGCCCCGCTGACGGACCAGCACCGCGCCCGTGCGGACCACCTGCCCGCCGTACACCTTGACGCCCAGGCGCTGCCCCTTGCTGTCTCTGCCGTTGCGGCTGGACCCGCCGCCCTTCTTGTGGGCCATAACTACGCTCCCCGGCTCTCCCGCACCGACGATTCGGTGCGTCTACTCTGCCTTCTTCTCTTCTTCCCCGGCTTCCTCCGAAGCCGCTTCCTCCGCGGTCTCCTCTGCAGGAGCCTCCTCAGAGGCCTCCTCCGCTGGAGCCTCTTCCGCCTCGACGCTAGCCTCCGCCTCGACGACCTCAGCCGCCTCCGCTTCCTCGGCCGCCGCGACGGGCTCCTCAGCCGCAGCCTCGTCTGCTGCCGCCTCTTCCGCCGCCGGCTCCTCGGCCGCCGCTGCCGCTGTCGCCCGCGTCGAGCGCCGCCTGCGGCGTGGCGCCGGCGCTTCCTCCACCGCCTCCTCGACGACCGCTTCCACCACTTCCTCGGGCTCCTCCGCGCCGTCCGTCAGGATGTGCCGGATGCGCAGCCGGGTGTAGCTTTGGCGATGGCCGTTCTTGCGGCGGTAGTGCGTCTTCGCCTTGTACTTGTACACGATGATCTTGGGGCCCCGGAACTGGTCGGCGACCTCCGCCGTCACCTTGGCCCCGTCGACGGTCGGCGTCCCTACGGACACCGCGTCGTCCCCGCCGACAAGCAGCACGTCAGCCAGGTCAATCCGCGCGCCAACCTCCTGCTCGAGCTTCTCAACGTCGATGACGTCGCCCGGCTGCACGCGGTACTGCTTCCCGCCGGTCTGGATAACTGCATAGCTGGACACGATGGTCAGGCCTCTCACGCAAATGTGCGACAAATCACTATTGTAGGCAGCCCGTATGGGAGTGTCAACGGCAATGGGGATTGAGCGTTGACCCTAGGGCGAGAGAGAAGTAATATAGATTTATCCTTTGCCACTGCCAGTGTGGGCTTGACATTGCCATGCCCATTTCACACAATTCATCCAGTGGATAGCGGATTCCCGCTATCGGCGCCTGTTCTCCCCGAGGGCAGGCGCTCTTAGTGTCAGTTGGTAGCACCGGTCTCTTGTAGGGTCATTCAGCAGAAAACTGCTAGTCCTCCTCTTCCAATTCTTGTGTTTCATACCTGATACGACGGTCTTGCAGTGTTTCTCCCTGGTATAGCCAATATCGTGTACCTTGTAGGCTACCACCCCCTCTTAGCTGCGAGGCGAGGCCGGACATTGAATAGATCTCCCCTTGACATTCCACCCGGTCGTTACTAACAACAATACACTTGACGTTTTCAGGGTCATCCACCCAGTCAAGCTGCTCTCCAATGGAGATTTCAACCATAGAGAACCTAAAATGGTGCCTCCTGGGAGGCCGTTCCGTCCCGTCCGGGTCAGCTATTTGCTTGATTTCATCTTCACTCGGCGTAACTTCCTTGATGACGAGCAAACTCAAGACCGCCTTCACCTGTGAGGGAGGGAGACCCTCGAAGAACTCCCGATTTTTTCGCACACGCCGGTCCTCAAAAGCCTGGTGCAGCTTCTTTTCGACTTGCTCGTAGTTGTCCACAACTGCTGCATGTTCGCACTCGAATGCCCGGGGAACACCAGTTGTGTCCAACTGCCTCATTCTGTCTAAGACATCCTTAACGGAGTCACCACCTGTTTTGCCTATCTTCAAGTAGCCTTCCATTGCAGGGTTAGACAAGACGTAAATGATCCCCCTATTGAGTCCATCTTCCATAGCAACCTCCTAGTTGACCGTCACGCTTGTCAACTGGTTGCCCTGCGGCACGCTGATGACTTCCAGCCTACTCGGCGCGGCCAGCGGCAACCCGTCCCGCTCCATCTCAATTGCGTAGCCGATGAGGACAGCCTTGGCATTTCCCAATGCTTCATCCACCGTGGCTCCCATCGCGCCGATGCCAGCGACGTCCGGAAACACGACGCCAAAGGCTCCGGGTTCGCCGTCAATAAGGGCCGGGTAAGTGATAGCCATTAGCTCTATTCTACCCCTGCACCGCGTCCAACAGCGCCGACACGCTCCCCAGCCCCTCAACCCCCCACGCCGCCGCGATCGCCCCCGGTATCGCCGAGTCCGTCAGCACCCCCGTCGCGCAGTCCGTAAACTTCTCCGCCAGGTCCTCCCGCGACATCGGCCACTCCGGCGTCCCACGCGACACCGTCGCCTCCCGCGACAGCACGCCGCCGTCATTGAGTTCCACCTCGACGCGGCTCCTGATGCGCTCGAACCCCCGCGCCTCGATCTCGTCGTCCAAGTACGGCTTCACCCGCGCCATCATCGTCCGCACCTCCGGGTCCCGCACCACCTCGTCGCGGAACTCCGCGATGCCCGCCCGGCGCCGAAGCGCCAGCACGCCGAGCATGAACTGCATGCTGAACTTCGCCTGCAGCGCGTTCTCCGGCTCGGCGTACCGCAGCGCGTTCAGCACGTTCGACGCCGTCCCCAGCCGCACCTCCCGGATGCGCCCCGGCTCGACGTCGTGCTCGATCAGCAGCCCCCGCAGCGCGTCCATCGCCGGGTGCAGCAGCGACCCGCACGGGTACGGCTTCACCGACACCCCCGGGTCGAGCAGCGACCACGGCCTGCCGAGCTTGCCCAGCACATACTCCTCGTCCACGCCCCCGCCCGCCACGGCGAAGAACCCCCACTGCCCGTCCAGCCCAGACGGGTCCGCGCTGTACCCCATCGACGCCAGCTTCACCGCCACCACCCCGTTCTGCGCCGCCGCGCCCGAGTGGTACGGCTTCGTCATCGTCCCAAAGTTCACCCGCAGCCCCGCGCTCTTGCTCCCCGCGATGCTCAGCGCCGTCCGCGTGTGCTCCTCGTCGAGCCCCATCAGCGACGCCGCAGCCGCAGCCGCCGCAAACACTCCGAACGTCCCCGTGCTGTGGAATCCCCGCTGGTAGTGCTGCGGGTTCACCGCCTCCGCCAGCTTGCACTCCACCTCCAGCCCGATGCTGAACGCCCGCACCAGGTCCTTCCCCGTCGCGCCCGTCTCCTGCCCGACGGCCAGCGCCGCCGAGAGCGCCGGCACCGTCGGATGCGTCAGCAGCCCGTACACCCGGTCCGGCGTCGACGCAAGCTGCGTGTCGTCGAAGTCGTGCGCGTGCCCGCTCACCCCCGACGCCAGCGCCGCAAACTCCGCCGGGTACGAAACCGCGACGCCCGGCACCCGCGCCATGCCCGACACCCCCAGCGTTCCCACGTACCGGTGGATGATCTGCGTGCACTCCTCCGGTACCCCCGCCAGCATCACGCCCAGCCCGTCGACGATGCACCGCAACGCCTCGGTACGCAGCGCCTCCGGCAGGTCGTCGTACGTCGTCTTGACGATGAAGCGGGCTGTCTCCTGCGTGATGGCGCCGGTCAGGGTGGTCATGAGTTGGGGAACCTCCTGCGGTGGTGTACCATACGGGCGTCCAGCAAAACAACGGCATATAGCATACCCCCATTTGTGTTAGGGGTGTCCATGTTCACGGACTTTGAAAGCTGTCCCATGTGCCGGGGCTCGGTGACCATCCGCACCGTGGACGGCCAGTGGCGCCCCTACTGCGCCCACTGCCGGCTCATCATCCAGCTCGGCCCAAAGCTCGTCGCGACGGTCCTCATCGGCGACCCCTCGAAATTGCTCATGGTCCAGCGCAGCTACGGCGAGGAGAAAGGCCGATGGGCGCTCCCCGGTGGCTACGTCGAGCAGGGCGAGGTCGTCGAGGAAGCCGCCGCCCGCGAGGCCGTCGAGGAGACAGGCATCGAGGTGACCATCACCGGCCTCGTCGGGCTCTTCTCCGCCTCCGGCCGCCCCATCGTCGTCGCCGCCTACGGCGCGACAGCCGTCGGCGGCGCCCTCACCACGGACTCCTGGGAGATCGACGGCGCAGGCTACTTCTCCGTAGACAACCTCCCGCCGCTGGCCTTCCCCCAGGATGACCGCATCATCGCCAAGTGGGTGGAGATGGTGAACGGACAGCGTTAGGTTGTCCCCCATCCCCGTTGACACCCCCGCCCCATGCGCTATCATGTCCCTGTCGCCAACCCCATGCGGGAGGCGAACGGGTTCCGGCAACCCCAAACTTTGGCCGCGGGGATCAGCATGACCGCGACGGCGCCTTCAAGACTCGCGTTCTCCCACAACGCTAGCCGCGTGCGCCCCTTTGCGTGCTCTGCTCGTCCCGTTGCCTGTGCATCGGGACGAGCGACATGACCGGCGCGCGAAACCTCGGCAACATCGGCTTCATCGGCGCGGGCGCAATGGCCTCGACCCTCGCGATCGCCCTCCACCGCCGCGGCTACGCCGTCTGCGCCGTCGCCAGCCGCACCGCAGCTTCCGCCGAGCGTCTTGCCGCCGGGATCCCCGGCTGCGAGCCCCTCTCGCCGCAAGCCGTCGCCGACCGCTCCGACACCGTCTTCCTCACTGTCCCCGATGACGCCATTGCGCACGTCGCCGCGACCCTGCGCTGGCGCGACGGCCAAGCCGTCGTCCACTGCTCCGGCGCTCTGGGCCTCGAGGTGTTGACCGCCGCCGCCGAGTCGGGCGCAGCCGTCGGCGCGATGCACCCGCTGCAGACCTTCACCGCCGGCGTAGACCCCGAGGCATCCCTGAGCGGCATCGCCTACGCCGTCGAGGCTCCCTCACCCTTGCGCGATGCCCTCGAAGCGCTCGCGACCGACCTCGGAGGCTGGCTGCTTCCTCTCGATTCCACCGACCGCGCCGTCTACCACGCCAGCGCCATCGCCGCCTGCGGCCTCGTCGCCACGCTCCTGAAGCAGGCAAGCGACCTCTGGCGCGGCGTCCCCGGCCTTGACGGCAACGGCATGCGCGCCCTCTTGCCCCTGACCCGCAGCACCCTCGACAACATCGAGCGTCAGGGCCTCCCCGCCGCCCTCACCGGCCCCGCCGCCCGCGGCGACGTCGGCGTCGTCCGCATGCACCTCGACGCCCTCGGCGAGCGCGCCCCCGCCTTCCTCCCCCTCTACGCCGCCCTGTCGCTCGCCCTGCTCCCCATCGCCCGCGACAAGGGCACCCTCGCCGGGCTGCAGGAAGCCCAGCTCCGTGAGCTGCTCACCGCATCCCTGACCGAATCCAGGACAGAAGGAGCGCCATGCGCGTAACCACCCGTGACGTGCAGCGGTTCAAGACGCAGGGGGAGCGCTTTCCCGTGCTCACCGCCTACGACTTCCCCACGGCCAGGCTCGTGGAGGAGGCCGGTGTCCCCGTCATCCTCGTCGGCGACAGCCTTGGGCAGGTGGTGCTCGGCCACGCCTCCACCATCCCCGTGACCATGGAGGTCATGCTCCACCACACAGCCGCCGTCGTCCGCGGCACCGAGCGCGCGATGGTGATCGCCGACATGCCCTTCCTCTCCTACAATCTCAGCGACGAGCAGGCCCTCCTGAACGCCGGCCGCTTCCTGCAGGAGGCCGGCGCGCAGTCGGTCAAGCTCGAGGGCGGCGTCCGCGTCGCCGAGACCGTCCGCCGCATGACTGAGGCCGGCATCCCCGTCATGGGCCATGTCGGCCTCACGCCCCAGTCGGTCAACCAGCTCGGCGGCTACCGCGTGCAGGGCAAGACCGAGGCCGAAGCCGTCGCCCTCATGGACGACGCCATCGCCCTCCAGCAGGCCGGCGCCTACAGCGTCGTCCTCGAGCTCGTCCCCGGCGAGCTCGCGAAGGCCGTCACCGAGCGCCTCGATGTCCCCACCGTCGGCATCGGCGCCGGGCCCCACTGCGACGGGCAGGTGCAGGTCGTTCACGACCTGCTGGGCTTCGGCGCCAGCTACATCCCCAAACACGCCCGCCGCTTCGCCGACGTGGGCGAGGTCATCCGCGACGCCGTCACCCGTTACGCCGGCGAGGTCCGCTCCGGCGGCTTTCCCAACGGCGGTTAGCGGAAATGAAGGTCTGCGCCACCATCGCCGAGGTCCGCGACGCCCTCCACGGCGTCGAGCGTCCCCTCGGCGCGGTGCTCACCATGGGCGCCCTCCACCAAGGCCACCTCGCCCTCGTGCGCCGCGCCCGCGCCGAGTGCAAGACGGTGGCGGCCACCATCTACGTCAACCCCACCCAGTTCGGCGACGCCCGCGACCTCGACACCTACCCCCGCCCCATGCAGGACGACCTCCGCGTCCTCCGCCGCGAGGGCGTCGACGTCGTCCTCGTCCCCTCCGACGCCGAGATCTACCCCGAGGGCTTCAGCGCATGGATCGAGCCGGGCGAAATAGGCGAGCGTCTTGAGGGCGAGCACCGCCCCGGCCACTTCCGCGGCGTCTGCACCGTCGTGCTCAAGCTCTTCAACATCCTCGCGCCCGACCGAAGCTACTTCGGCCGGAAGGACGCCCAGCAGGTGCTCGTCATCCGCCGCATGGTCGACCACCTCGCCCTGCCCATCGACATCATCGCCGTCCCCACGGTCCGTGAGCGCGACGGCCTCGCCATGTCCAGCCGCAACGGCAACCTCACCACCCAGGAACGCCGCGCCGCCCGCGTCCTCCACCGAGCCCTGACCGCCGCCCATGACCTCGCCGCCGAAGGCGAACGCAACGCCCAAACCCTCCGCACCGCCATCCACTCCACCCTCGCCGAAGAACCCCTCGCCACCATCGACTACGTCAGCATAGCCAACCCCGATGACCTCAAAGAACTAACCACCCTCGAAGGCCCAGCCCTCGCCTCGCTCGCGGTTCGCTTCGGGCAGACGCGACTGATAGACAACCTCACGCTGCTGGGGTAGGTCGGCGCCGTTCCCACGCAGCGTTACCCTCATCCCGGCTGAGGCCGGGATCCAGGGGAAGCCTAGGCGCTCCGTCGTCCCAGGCCAGCCTACACTTCAATTTGAAGGTTCACGCTCCTATTCAGTTAGGTGGCTCAAGGCCCAATGCATTTGGGACCTTTCACCGGGCAGATCATTGTGACAGCGGATTGCTGCTCCAACATGTCAGTGCTGGCGATGAATCTTCAACAACAGTGAGCTAGGCCGGTAACCTGAATGACCCCGCATCTTCACTGTCAACGAGGTTTCCGACATGACTCTTCAATTCAAGTCTACATTAGGCCGATACAACTACTCCTTAAGAGTCTTTAGGTCAGTAGCTCTGATTTCTTCAATTCTGCGTACTGGTGCTGGATAAAGGTCTCTCCAAACTTGGGCTTGAGTGCCTTAACCCTCTTAAGCATTTCATCAGGTTCAATTCCTGGCAACAGCTTTTGAACGAAGTGTATTGAAGCTGCCAATTCTAACTCATTAGTTTGCCGACTCCCCCACACACTGAGTATTTTGCGAATCGCATCGCCAAAGGACTCTATGTAGTGATTCCATTCCTCCAAGGGTTCGTCTATAGAGGTGATATGAAATCCATATCCCTGCAGATCGGCTTCAATATTAACGTAACCAGCAAGTTTCAAACGAGCTATATCTGTTTCCACTGCCTCAGCATACGGCCCGTAGTGGTGCATCTTAAATGCGTATTGGGTGGGCACATTCAAGGCTTCCTGCAAGAAGTAGCAGAGTTTCTGTACACGTGTCTTGCCAACATCATCCAATTGAGTAACAATATGGTGTATTATCGCAAGTCTAAGCTCTTCAACCTCCATGTATCGTCTTCCTCCAACAGATTATTTGACTCACTCTGCCATTAGTGAGCGGCAGTACCCCCTTAATTCTGCTTCCAAACCTTCATCACCCCGGACGTCGGCGTACAGGCGGAACTTTTCAATCTCTTGCAAACCCTGGAGTGGCAGCGATACCCTTCGGAATTCTCTCCAGACATCGGGTTGCTTGTCGGTTCTTACCATCATTTCTGCAAGCCTAAATCTTTCGGGATGGTCTATTGCCTTATCCAACCAAAACGACACACCGGGGTATTGGGTACGTGCTTGCTGGAGGAGGTTTCGTTCGATCCTTCTTACGACTCCTGAATCGGGGCGATCAATAGTCTCATAGACGGATTTCGGATGCTGTCTGTTGATAATTCTCCATGCCAAGTTCTTCTTGCCCGCATCTGCCCGTTTACGGGCTTCATAGAGAACTCGGTTGTCGTCCCAGGTTAGGTACTCGTCTATTGCGCCCGTGCTGGGGTATGTGCCATGTTCGCTTTCGGTTTGGAGAAGCTCAGAGATAAAATCTGTCAAAATTAAATCGAAAGCTCGCCTGACGTCATGGAAATAGACTTGAGTGAACATGTAATAGCGGGCTAGGGCGAAGGCTTCCAACGCATGTATGCCACCTTCGTCAATTGCCAGTTTAAGGCTTCCCGTTTCGGCTTCTGCATCCAAGGTTAATGTGTTGAGAATGCGATTGAGGTCATAGGTGCCATACTGTACTCCACAGTAATGGGAGTCCCTGACCAGATAATCCATTTTGTCAACGTCCCATGGGCTTGAAATCAATTCTTGTACGAAGCCAGCAGATAGGGTTGCTTTACTGACGACTAGATCTGCTACGTCGTCCCTTGAGATAGAGTGGGACTTACACTCTGGGTCATTTTCTATGATCCTTCCAATTTCAGAATTGCGAATGAGCTCAGCGCCATGGCTTTCATGGTTGTCACCTGGCGCAAATAACTTAGTTTCACCTGTGTGGGAAAAGGGAGCGTGGCCAACGTCATGGAGCAACCCAGCTAGCCTTGCCAACAATACCAAACGGCGCTTCTCGTCATCGGTCGTTCCAGTTGACCATTGTAGGGTGGCTTCAACTAAGTCCTGGTTTCGATCAACGAGGTTGCCCACAGCAATCCCTGCCAGGTGCATCACACCTATTGCGTGGCCAAATCGGCTGTGCTCAGCGCCATGGTAGACGTAGTGGGTGAGGCCCAACTGGTGAATACGGCGGAGACGTTGAAACTCCGGTGTATCTATTATCTTACGTTCATGGGGATAAACACTGACAAACCCGTGGATGGGATCCCTTATTTCGGTTGTGCGTTCAGTGGCCATCTCAGGCGAGGAGGATAGCACTTGCTGTTTTGGGGAGCAAGGTGCGGTAGTCATTGAGGACGATGCGTTTCGAGCTGGATGAGAGATTACAGATGGGGCGCCAGGGGTTCCGAGGGCATTTCTGTCATTGGACATCAGGGAAGTGTAGTTGCGGCTGCGGCTATGGAGCGTTAACTATGGACGGAAGGGTGGAGGCAATCACTTGATGGGGCACATTGGACTTGAACCTAGGCAGAACGTGTCGGCCCGGCGTGCAGTTTTTTCTCTCCTTCCCCATTAGGACCTTGATTGCCCAACAGTCCATATGTAGCGGCAGCTAGAATTGTCCCTGGCTGTCGATCCAGCGAAGGCATATCACCCATCTGCCCCCCCCAAACCCTGACACAAGCCCCTCGCGCGAAACCCAACCACCCCGCTACCCTCTCTCCATGAACAACAACAACGCAGCCCCCAACCACCACGACGGCGACCGACGGAGGAAGAAGCGAAAGCCCGGCGGCCAGCCCGGCAACCAGAACGGCCGCAAGCGCAGCCTTCTTGACAGGACGCTCACCCCGGAGCAGCGAAACGCCCTTAAAGCTGCCCGGCGCGCCCGCAAGGTCCCCGATGTGGTAAATGTCGTCCGCATCAAGCTCGTGGCTTTGCTCTCCGATCCCCATGCTGACCTTGATCGGCTCATCCGCCTCAACCGGATGTTGATGCGCATGCTGCGGATCGAGAGCAGGAAGCGCTCGGAACGCGAGAGGTGGGGGTGATACAGAAAAAATTTCGTGTTGTAGCTGAAATGTGCCGCATCGGCTACAAGGAGAACACGGTTGTTTTTCTCCGCGGCCGCGGAGCTGGGGAGACATTTCGAGGGGGCATTGCCCTACGACGCCGGCGGCTCCTCGCCCCCGGCCCCTTGGTCCGCGGACCCCTGGTCCGCCGAGTCCTCCGCCGCGTCGAACTCCCCCCGCGCCTTCCGCCGGAAGTGGTGCACCACCGGCGACAGCACCGGCACGCCGATCCGGTACTTGCCGACGGCCAGGAAGTAGAGCCATTGCGCCAGCCCCTGCAGTCCGCCCGTCTTGGGGTTGAAGGTCACCGTCCAGCGAGTGCCGCCCTTAACAGCCTCGAAGACGTCCTCCCTGTCCGCCCACGTCGACTCTACGGCCTCCATCGTCCGCCGCGTGGGATAGGTGAAGTTGCAGAGCCAGAAGGTGTCCTCGCCGTCGCCCGCTTCGTCCGTGTCGCGGGTCAGCACGGCGTCGCCGTCGTATTCCTCAACCGGCTCGCCGTACTTCTGCGCGAAGAGCACCCGGTCGACGGGCCCGTCCGGCCCCACGGCGGTCACATGCTCGTAGACCTCCTCGATGGGGCCCGGCACCGTGGCGTGGAAGCTCAACTTCACGGCACGCCTCGGCTAGGCGTCCGGGAACCGGGCCCGCACCCCGGCGAGCGCCTCCAGCGCCTTGATGTACGCCTGCGTGCCCTCGTCGCCGTGCCCCTGCCCCTCGACGGCCCGGTACAGGTGGTGCACCAGCGGCGTCGTGAACAGCGGCAGGTCCATCGCCTGCGCCGACTGCATGATCAACCGCAGGTCCTTCTGCTGCAGCCGCACCATGAACCCCGGCGCAAAGTCGTCCTTCAGCAGCCGCGCGCCCAGGTTCTCCAGCTGCCACGAGTTCGCCGCGCCACCCGTCACCGCCGAGAACACGGCCTGCAGGTCCGCCCCCGCCTTCGCGCCGAACAGCAGTCCCTCGCACACCGCCGCCATCGTGCCCGCGACGATGACCTGGTTGACCAGCTTGGTGACCTGCCCCATGCCCAGCTCGCCGCAGTACGTGATCCGAGTGCCCATCGCCTCCAAAACAGGCCGTGCGCCCTCGAAGGCGTCCTTATCGCCGCCCAGCATGATGGAGAGCGCGGCGTTCTGCGCCCCCAGGACGCCCCCGCTCACGGGCGCGTCCAGCATCGGCACGCCCCGCTCGGCCAGCCGCGCGCCCACCTCGCGCGTCACCTCCGGCGAGATGGTGCTCATGTCGATCACCACCGTCCCCGGCGCGACGCCCTCGATGACGCCGCCCTCACCGAGGATGACAGCCTGCACGTCCGGCGAGTCCGTCACCATCGTGATGACGACCTCCGCCCCCGCCGCTGCGTCCGCCGGCGACGTCGCAGCCTCGCCGCCGTCCACCACAAACGCGTCCACCTTGGCCGGCGTCCGGTTCCACGCCCGCACCGAGTGCCCCGCCTTCAGCAGGTTCCGGCTCATGGGCGCGCCCATCAGCCCCAGCCCAATGAATCCAACCTTCATGCTATATCTCCTAGTTCCCGCCGCCCGGCTCTCCATACCGGCGAACGCCGGTATCCATGGGAAGGGCCGCCCGAATGGCGGTTCGTGAATCGCCCGTCAAGCCCGTCCGCCCTGAGGCCGTCGAAGGGCCGCCCGAACGGACTTCGGTGGCTATGGCCACCCCTACGCTCCGCCTGTGCCCTTTTCCGCCGTCGTACCCGCGCCACTAACTCGTCATTCCTGCGCCCCTCTTCGTCATTCTTGCGAAGGCAGGAATCCAGAGGGGAGGGGAGTGGGGGGCCCCTACGCCCCGGCCTTCTCCCGCTCGCGGCAGCTGTTGATGTAGTTGCGCGCCCCCGCGGCCAGAAAGGCCGGCGTGCCCGTCGCCAGGTACTGGTACCCCACGTTTCGCCAGTGCTCGTACGCGTCGGCGTCCCGCGCGATGGTGCCCGCCCACTTCCCCGCGGCCACCGCGGCCTTGCCCACGTGCTCGATCGCCTCCATCACCGCCGGGTGCTCCGGCTGCCCCGGGTACCCCATCGAGATCGACAGGTCCGTCGGCCCCACGAACACCAGGTCGACGCCCTCCGTCGACACGATCTCCGCCGCCGCCTCCACGGCCCGCGTGGTCTCGATCTGTACGCAGAGGATGATCTCCTCGTTGGCCAGCTTCACGTATTCGCCCAGCGGCATCCCGACGCCGTAGCCCGCCGCCCGAACGCCCGCCAGCCCGCGAAGCCCCACCGGCGGGTACCGCACCGCGTCGACAGTCGCCCGCGCCTCCGCCGCCGAGTTCACCTGCGGGATCTGCGCGCCCATGACGCCCGTGTCCAGGTACCGAAGGATGTTCTGCGGCGAGTTCAGTGCGATCCGGCACATCGTCGAGATGCCGACGGCCTCTGCCGCCCGCACCTGGTGCTCGCACGATTCCAGGTCAGACACGCCGTGCTCTGCGTCAATGATGACGAAGTCCATCCCCAGGAACCCCAGGATCTCCACGGCGTCCGCGGAGGGGATCGAGTTGAAGGCGCCGATGACGCCCTCCCCGTTGCGCAGCTTCGCCTTCAGGGTGTTGGTGCCAATCATGCGTGGTCCTCCGTTCGAGTGTGGAGTTGGCGCACCGCGACGCAAGTCGCGGCAGGCCGGAAACACTGTATCCGAGGGGGTGTGCCGGGGCAAGGGTTGGAGGTGGTGACGGGGCCGCGAGGGGTGCTACGCTGCCCGGCTCCCCAGCCGCGCCCGCAGCGCCGCGACGTCCCGCTGCAGCGTCGCGTCCCCCCGCAGCCGCGACGCCACCTTCGCGACGGCTTGGAAGACCGTGCTGTGGTCGCGCCCGCCGAGCGCCCGGCCGATCTCCGTCAGCGCCAGCCCCATGTCCTCCCGCATCACGTACATGGCGAGGTGCCGGGCGTGCGAGACGGTGCGCTCGCGCTTCGGGCTCCGCAGCCCCGCAGCAGTCGTGCCGAACAGCCGCGCCGCCTGCTCGATGACGCCGTCCGCGGTGTGCACGACGGGCTCCACCGACTCCTCCGGCACGCCGAGCGCCTGCTGCACCAGCTCCATCGTCACGGCCTTGCCCGTCATGTCCGCGTACGCCGAGACCCGGTTCAGGTTCCCCTCCAGCTCGCGGACGCTCCGGTACTCGCGCCGCGCCAGCGCCTCCAGCACGTCGTCCGGCGCCGCGGCGCCCAGCGACGCCGCCTTGGCGTGCAGGATCGCCATGCGCGTCTCCAGGTCCGGCGGCTGAATATCAGCTGTCAGCCCCCACTCGAAGCGCGACCGCAGTCGGTCGTCCATCGGCTTCAGCGCGCGCGGCGGGCGGTCGCACGCCAGCACCACCTGCCGGCCGGAGTGGTGCAGCTCGTTGAAGATGTGGAAGAGCCCTTCCTGCGTCTGCTCCTTGCCGCTGAGAAACTGCACGTCGTCCATCAGCAGCACATCGGGCCGGCGGTACCGCTCCCGGAACTCGGCCGCCTTCCCCTCGCGGATGCTGGTCACGAACTCCGTCACGAAGCGGTCGCTACTGACGTACAGCGCCTGCAGCCCGCGCTCCCGCGCCCGGTGCCCGATGGCGTGCAGCAGGTGCGTCTTGCCCAGCCCCGGCGGCGAGTACAGGAAGACGGGATTGTACTTCTCGCCGGGCGACTCCGCCGCCGCTCGTGCCGCCGC
>JAPONS010000042.1 GCA_026713825.1 Chloroflexota bacterium
AGAGGCGCGGCGCACGTGGGGCACCCCCACCACAACAACCTCAGCCCCAACCAACACCCACCGCCTCCATGCCGGCGGATGCCGGGATCCAGGGGCCGGGAGGGGAGCCCTCTCCACCAACGTTCTTCGCCGCATCCGCTCCAGCTCCGCGTCATTCCTGCGCAGGCAGGAATCCAATCCGTTCACCCTGAGGGAAATCGAAGGGCGAACGGGGGCTCTCGAAGGATATGAACGGACACGGGCGGGCAACACCCCCCTAACTGCACCCGCAACCGACTCCGTTCACCGCGACGCCCTCAGACCGGTGCGTCGCGTACCCGTCCCGCTTCCACCAGTCCATCCCGCCGATCATCTCCCGCACCTGAAACCCCAGCGTCAGCAGCTTCAGCGCCGTCTTCGTCGACGCGTTGCACCCGATGCCGTCGCAATAGCAAACGTACACCTTCGACTTGTCCAGCCCCTCGGTCGAGGTGTAGCTGATGTCTCGATGCGGAAGGCTGATCGCCCCGGGAATATGCTCGGCCGCATAAGCGCTAGCCGCCCGACCGTCCACCACCACGATCGGCTCTCCCTTCTCGACAGCCTCATACATGTCCGCCGAGTCCATTTCGTACGCCAGCTTGCTCTGATAAAACGCCATCTGCTCGATGCTCAAGGTGCCCTCCCTGGCAAAGTTGAAACCGCGAACCCTGGTCTATTCCTGCAATAGCAAGACACCCGTCGAAAGGGGGACACCAACACTTTAGCACGCCTCCCACCGAGCCTCCTAACCTGGCCCGCATACCAGAGAAAGCTTGCCCGTTCCCAGATGCGGGGAGGGCCCCACACCCTGACACAACCCCCTCGCGCGAAAGCCACTCCCCCCCCTACCCTCTCCTCATGCAAGCAATGACCACCACCGGCGCCCAGCCCATCAGCGTCGGCGCACGAGTCTCTACGCCGGTGAGCAGCTCGACCCGTGTCACCTCCGAGGTTCGGAGCAATGCTCCAGAGGGACTCCCGAAAAAAATTATTTGCTTTGTAGCTGAAATGCGACAAACTCCCTACAAAACAAAGGCGAAACAACCTCCGACGCAGCTACGGGGAATCCGCGCACCAATCCAAACGAAAGGCGGGCGCTCAAAGCCCAACGTATGATGAACGGTCGGATCAGACCTCTACCCCACCACGCTTGCGGCGGCGCAGCCATGCATTCTCAACCCGAGACGCGTCCCTCGCCGTTGACAACGCCCTCGCGCGGGCATACCGTGCGCGCAATGAGACCGGGCCGGGGGGCGCACGAGTCTACGAGGAGGACGCGATGCTGACGCATGAAGAGAACGAGATGCTCTGCAGGGTAGGCCCCGGCACCCCCATGGGCGAGGTCCTGCGACGCTACTGGCTCCCCGTGCTCACCACCGAGGAGCTCCCTGAACCCGACTGCCCGCCCGTCCGCGCCAAGCTCCTCGGCGAGGAGCTCGTCGCCTTCCGCGACTCCGACGGCAACGTCGGCCTCGTCGACAACTACTGCCCCCACCGCCGGGCATCCCTATTCTTTGGCCGCAATGAGGAGGCCGGCCTCCGCTGCGTCTACCACGGCTGGAAGTTCAACGTGGACGGCGACTGCGTGGACATGCCCTCCGAGCCCGCCGAGTCCAACTTCAAGGACAAGGTCAAGATCAAGTCCTACCCCTGCGTCGACAAGGGCGGCACCATCTGGACCTACATGGGCCCCGCGGACCTGCAGCCCCCATTCCTGAACTTCCCGGCCCTCCAGCTCCCCGACGACCACCTCATCACCAACCGCGTCCTCTCCGACTGCAACTTCATCCAGTCCATGGAGGGCAACCTCGACACCTCCCACATCTCCTACCTCCACCGCAACCTCGCCGACCTGAAGATGGACGACTTCGACGACGGCACAGACGTCCTCGGCTTCCCGTCGCCCCGCATGTCCACCAGGATCCGCGGCTACTCCCGCGATGCCAAGCTCATGGTGCAGCCCACCAGCTACGGCTGGCGCTACGTCGGCCTCCGCGAGACCCCCAACGGCCACCACCACCTGCGCATCACCACCGCCATCTTCCCCGTCTACCAGATGATCGCCCGCCTGCCCGATCAGGGCCCCGGCATCCTGATGATGGTCCCCCGCGACGACGAGACCTGCTGGCGCTGGAGCGTCGGCGCCCGCACGGACCGCCCCTTCACCGACGAGGAGCGAGCCGACCGCGCCGGCCAGTCCGCCAACAAGACCGACATCCACGGCCGTGGCGAGAAGGGCAAGTGGAACGACTACATGATGTCCCGCGATGACCAGAAGAACCTCAGCTTCACCGGCATCAAGGGCATCGGCACCCAGGACCAGGCCGTCACCGAGAGCATGCAGCCCATCAGCGACAAGATGAACGAGCACCTCGGCACCTCTGACCGTGCCATCATCTTCAACCGCCGCATCCTCCTCAACGCCGCCCGCGCCATGATGGAGGGCCAGGAGCCCCTCCGCCACGACCCCGACGTCATGGGCCGCATCAACTCCCACGAGGAGATCATCCCCGCCGGCGACGACTGGCGGAAGTACGGCGCCTTCGCCGGAGAATCAGAAGGCCTCCCCGTCTAGACCCGCCAACCCCCCTCGCAAACGCAGGGGGCGACCACGAGGGTCGCCCCCTGTCGTTCCTGCGGAGGCAGAGCCTGCCCCTGCGAAGGCAGGGGAACCCCGACAAACCGTGCTCCCTCCGCCATCGTAGGGGCGATTCGCGAATCGCCCGTCCGGCAGCAGCCGGAACCATGCTCGCGACCTGCGCCGCCCCTGACACCGCGCGGTTGACGACACACACATCCCCTGCCTACCATTGCCCCGACGACCTACGACTGGCACTCACATTCATTCGCATCGGGAGGACACTGTGACCGACGAACAGAAGGAACCGCAGGGGCCGGTGGGCTTCAACGGACACCGCAACTTCACCATGGACGAGCTCGCCGCCCTGCAGCCGGGCCTCGCCATCTTCATGCCAATGATCGGCGACCGCTGGTGGAACGTGTACTACGCCGCCAGAGAAGCAAACTGGATCATGGCCAAGTTTGAGTTGGGCGAAGCAATTACCCTGATGCAGAAGGGCAACCAGACGCGCCCCCGCTACGCCGACGCCATCAACGCCTTCATCGAGAACAACCTTGGCCCCGTCGAAGCCGCCCTCGGCAACGAGGACTTCGAGTCCTTCGAGGCCGCCTACCACGACGCCACCCGCCGCGCCAACGAGTACCACGACGAGTTCCGCAAGGGCTACCTCGTCTGGAAGCTCCCCGACCACCCCAACCCCCAGCTCGACTTCACCCCGCGGCAGTAGGGGCGATGTGCGAGTCTGAGCACCCTGAGACTCTCGAAGGACCGCCTCCGTTCGTCCTGAGGGAAATCGAAGGACGAACGATCACGTAGGCCCCCTACTCCCCCCGCAGCCAAACATCATCCCACCGAGACTGGTTGTACAGCATGAAGTCCCGAGGCGCCCACCCCTGCACCTCTCTGCGAACGCCATACAGGTACACCGCGTAGTGCCCCACCACGGCCGGCACAACCTCCATGAGCAGCCGCGTCTCCGCCGCGTGCGCCAGCTCCCGCCGCCGAGCCGGGTCCAGCTCGACGCGCTGCGCCGCCAGCAGCCGGTCCGCCTCCGCGTCCGTCGCGTAGGAGAGGTTGTTGGGCCCGTCTGTCGTGAAGTGCGCCCACAGGTAGTGGTCCGGGTCCGTCGTGTTGAACGCGACCCCGCCGATGCGCACGTCGTAGTCGCCCTGCAGCATCCGCCCAATCGACGCCCCGAACTCCGCCTGGTCCACCTGCACGTCGAGCCCCAGCTTCCGCCACTGGTCCTGGAAAAAGAGCGCGCTGTTCACCCACACCGGCACGTCGCTCCGCACCATGATCGCCGTCGAGAACCCTTCCGGGTACCCGGCCTCGGCGAGCAGCAACTTCGCCCGCTCGACGTCCCCCTCCCTGTCCGCGCCGTACCCCGGCAGCCCGAGCAACTGCTCCGTCGAGAGCCCCAGCGGCGTGTCGGGCGGGCTGAACCCCGCCGTCATCCCGATGCCGCCCGCGCCGCCCGTCACCAGCGTCAGGTACGCCTCACGGTCGATGGCCAGCGACAGCGCCTGCCGCACCCGCGCGTCGTCGAAGGGCGCCCGGTTCACGTTGAACGCCGCGCCCATCCAGAACGGCCCCCGCGCCTCCACCACGTCGATGGCCTCCCCATAGTCCTGCCGTGCCTGCCGCGCCTGCGTCGGCGTCAGGCTCGCCGTCCCCGATGGCGTCGTGTGCACCCGCCCCGTCGCCAGCGCCGCAAACCGCGCCGCAGAGTCCTTCATGATGAAGAATTCGATGCCGTCCAAATACGGCTTGCCCTCGTCCCAGTAGTTGGGGGTCTTGTCTACGCGGAAGCTGCTGCCCTGCTTGTACTCCGTGAATGTGAACGGCCCCGTGCCGACAAGCGCCTCCGGGTTGCTCCGAAGCCCCCGCGGGTCCTCGGCCGTCTCCCGCTCCATCACGTGCTTGGACACCACCATGTAGTGCCCCCCTGCGAAGCTCCTCAGCAGCCCCGCGCTCGGGTTCCCCGTCTGGAACACGACAGTCGCCGCGTCCGGCGCCGTGATGTCCACGACGTCCAGGAACGGCGCCCGCTGGCTGGAGAACAGCCCCTTGGGCGGCGAGATCACCCGGTTGAAGTGCGACACCACGTCATCGGCGATGAACGGCATGCCGTCGTGCCACTGGACGCCCTGCCGAAGGTGGAAGGTGATCGACCTCCCGTCCGCGCCGACCTCCCACCGTTCGGCAAGCTCCGGCCGCAGCGCCCCGTCCGGCGCCTCCGGGTCCAGCCGCACCAGCTGCGAGTAGATCGGCGCGATCAGGTCCAGCGCCGCAATCGACGAGTCCTGCACCGGGTCGAAACCCGCCGGGTCCGTCGCATGTGCCCGCACCAGCACCCCGCCGTAGGCGATCTCGTCGCCCGCCGTAGGTTCGATGCTGGCCGCCTGCTCGGCGCCAGCCTCAGGCTCCGCGCTCACAACCGGCTCTGCCGTAGGGCCGGCGTCCTCGCGGCACGCCATTGCCATCGATAGCAAGATCGTGGCCAATGTCAAGACAAGCAAGAGTCGCAAAGATGGTCTTCCGAAGTTAAGCAAGAGGGCTCCTTCAGCATATGAGATGAGTGTGCTCTGGCTATGCCGCAAGAATGGGCTGTATTATATGTCCCATAGTCTGGAAAGTCATGACAGGCCCCGGACCCGCAAACGGCCCGCCGGATCGAGCGATGGTGTCAACGCACAAAGGGGGTAACCAATGACGACCACAACCAGGCGTCGAGCAACCGCGCACGACCGCATCTCCAACATCGCGGAGAACTACCTCCAGTCCCTCTACAAGCTCCGCGAGGAGGGCCTCCGCCCCAGCGCGGGCAACCTCACCGACTTCATCCGCCGCCTGCCGCGAGAGGAGGGCGTCGGCACGTCCCTCCCGTCCATCCTCGGCATGCTCCGGCGGATGGCCAAGGAAGGCCTCGTCACAATCAAGCCCAACAAGGAAGTCGAGCTCACCGAGCGCGGTGAGGCCGCGGCCGAGTCCATCGTCCGCCGCCACCGCCTCGCCGAGCGCCTCGTCGTCGACATTCTCGGCCTCGACGTCGCCCGCGCCCACATCGAGGCGCACCGGCTCGAGCACGCCATCTCCCCGGAGCTCGAAAAGTGCATTCAGGAGCGGCTCGGGCGGCCCGCCACCAACCCCTTTGGCCGCCCCATCCCCGGCAACGCCCCCAAGTCCTTGAAAGGCACGGAAGTCTGCCTCGCCGACGCCGAGGTGGGCCGTGACTACGTCGTTGACCGCGTGCCTGAGGAAGACCCGCAGCTCCTCGCCTACCTCATCGGCTGCGGGGTCATGCCGGGCGCGCAGCTTCGTGTGGCCGAGCAGAGCAAGTACCGCGGCGTCCTCGTGTTCAAGACGGATTCCTGCGAAAGCTCCATGGGCTACGATGCGGCGCGCTTCGTGTGGCTGCGTTCGGCGCCTTCCAACGGGATGGGAGAGGTGCCGTAGGGGCGGCCCTTGTGGTCGCCCCCGCCCCGCCATTTTCGTAGGGGCAACCCTTGTGGTTGCCCTTCCCAGCCCCGCTCCCCCCGTTGCTCCTGCGAAGGCAGAGCCTGCCCCTGCGCACGCAGGGGAACCCCGACAAACGCGCCCCCAACCCCTCATACCGGCGAATGCCGGTATCCAGAAACCCCGCGCCCAACAACCCCCGCACCGCTCGCGCCCCCGCCGTTTCCGTAGGGGCGGTTCGCGAACCGCCCGTCCCGCCTCCAGGCGGGAACCCCGGCAAAGGCAACACCCCTCCCCCCTCAAGGGGGGAATATCCTGCCCCGTACTCGATACGGGGTTGGGATGGGGGGCTACGCGTTGAAGTCCGGCAGGTCATACTCCGGCCCGCGTCGCCCCGCCTGGTGCAGGTAGTCGACGTAGAGCGTGATCGACGACACGTCAGGCGGCTCCGAAAGGTCAATGCCGTGCAGCTCCATGATCTGCCCCCTGAACCACACGTCGAAGGGGTGTGTTGACGAGGCCAGTATCGCGCGGGCCCGCTCCGGGTCCTCGCCCTCCTGCACCACCAGCGCCACCGGCCCCTCCGGCGCGTCCTGCAGCCACACCCGATGGCGCACCAACCCCAGCCTGCGCTGCTGGTCCTCGAAGTCCCACCGGCGTAGCCCGTCAAGCTGGTTGTGGAAATCCTTCCACGCGTCCAGTTTGCCCGGCAGTACCGGTGCGGAGAATGCTAGGCTGGCCACAAATGCCTCCTCGGCTGTGCCCGCCGGCGGCCCGGCGGGCGGCCCTCGTGACTGAAAACTATTCGCGCGCCGCCGGAGTGTCAAGGGTAAACCCCGCCGTTCTTCCCTTGAATGTTGGGTGCATCCCTCCGTATCATGTGTCCATCCCGCTCAACAGGACTCCCAATGCTTGCCAAGGTCTTCACATGCGCTGTGGTCGGACTGGAAGGCCGGATAATAGAAGTAGAGGTGGACATCTCGCCGGGATTGCCCACCGTCACCGTCGTGGGCCTTGGTGACAAGGCCGTGCAGGAATCGCGAGAGCGCGTCCGCGCCGCAGTCCGCAACTGCGGCTGCGATTTCCCCATGCGCCGCGTCACCGTGAACCTCGCTCCTGCTGACCTCAAGAAGGAAGGCCCCGCCTATGACCTCTCCATCGCCGTGGGCGTCCTGCTCAGCACAGGGCAGGTCTCCGGCGACCTCTCCGATACCGTCCTTCTCGGCGAGCTCGCCCTTGACGGCGCCCTCCGCCACACCAACGGCATCCTCCCGATGGTCGACCTCGCGCGCCAGGAAGGCTTCCGCCGCGTCGTCGTCCCGGAGGCCGACGCCCGAGAGGCGGCCCTCGTCGGTGGCATAGAGGTGCTCCCCGCCGCCTCCCTCGCTGAGTTCGTCGCCCACCTCCGGGGTGACGCCCCCATCGCCCCGGCCCGCGTGACCCTCACCGCGGAGATGCTGGCGGAACAGGCCGGCGCCTTTCCCATAGACCTCCGTGACATCAAGGGGCAGGAGCACGCCAAGTTCGCGCTTGAGGTTGCCGCGGCGGGCGGGCACAACGTCCTGATGATGGGCCCGCCGGGCAGCGGCAAGACCCTGCTCGCCCGCAGCCTTCCATCCATCCTCCCCAGCGCCACGCCCCATGAGGCCCTGGAGGTCACCAAGATCTACAGCATCTCCGGCCTGCTGCCTTCAGATGCCCCGCTCATCACCCAGCGGCCGTTCCGCGCGCCCCACTACACCACCTCCCACGCCGGCCTCGTCGGCGGTGGAAACTGGCCCCGCCCCGGAGAGGTCACCCTCGCGCACCGCGGCGTCCTCTTCCTCGACGAGCTGCCCGAGTTCGGGCAGAGCGTGCTGGAGGTGCTGCGCCAGCCCATAGAGGACAAGGCGGTCACCATCAGCCGGGCCCAGAGCCGCGTGACCTTCCCCGCCAACTTCATGCTTGTCGGCGCGATGAACCCCTGCCCCTGCGGCTACCACGGCGATCCCTTTCGCGCCTGCTCCTGCGCCCACAGCGCCGTCGCGCGGTACCGGAACCGCATCTCCGGCCCCCTCCTCGACCGCATCGACATCATCCTCCCCGTCCCCCGCGTCGACTATGAGAAGCTCACGGCGGACACCGCCGTCGAGGGCTCGGCGCAGGTGCGGCAGCGCGTCGAGACCGCCCGCGAGCGCCAGCGCCGCCGCTTCGGCGAGTCCCCAATCCAGTGCAACGCCGATATGGGCCCCTCAGAAGTCTGGGCCCACTGCCGCCTTGACGACCCCACGCAGGCGATGGCCAAGGCCGCGATGGACAACCTCCACCTCTCCGCGCGCGCCTACCACCGCACCCTCAAGCTCGCCCGCACCATCGCCGACCTCTCCGGCTCGGACGACATTGGCAGCGGCCATTTTCTGCAGGCCATGAACTACCGCCAACGCAGTGAGTAGGGCCAACCCTTCTGGTTGCCCGCCCCCACCGTCATACCGGCGCAGGCCGGTATCCAGAGGCGTCGAGTGCGGGGCCGTACGCCCCCCCGGTGGTTGCCCACCCCCTGCCGCCCCCACCGTCATACCGGCGCAGGCCGGTATCCAGAGGCGTCGAGTGCGGGGCTGTACGCTCCCCCGTGGTTGCCCGCCCCCCGCGCACCCCGCTCCCATAGCTGCGCCTTGCCCGTCGCGCGCTGCGCAGCTATACTTTCCCTATCATCGCAACCTGCCCGGTAATCCCACTGCACGCCAAGGAGCCTGACATCCCATGTCCCTGATGTTGGAAGTCGAGGACAACGCCAACTGTGACGGCGTCCCGCAGCTCATCTTCAACACCATGGGGGAACCCCGGCAGGTGACGGAGGTCGTCGCGGGCGATTTCGGGCAGAAGCCATCGCCCCACCGCGTCACCGGCTGGTCCAGCGAGCGCGGTGGGAGCCCTTGCCCCGCCTACGCCGTCCGCATCGAGGAGTCCGGGGCCGGCGAGGCGTTGTTGGTCTACGGCGGTGATTGGGGTCTCCGCTTCATGCCCCTCCCTGTGGACGAGGAATGGAGCCTGGACAGCCCCAACCAGTGGGGAGAGAACTTCCTCTCCTTGGACGATGAATCTCAAGTGAGGTTCCTCGGTCCCGGGTAAACCCAATCTGCACAAGGAGCGGACTGTGACCAGACTGAGCATCATTGTCCTCGCGGTTCTGGCGGCCCTTGTACTGGCGGCGTGCAACGGCGACGACGCCACGTCGTCCGGAAGCACGACGACCACCACGACAACGACTACGACGACTACCACATCGACCTCGGAAATACCCACCGCGACAATTCCAACGTCAACGCCCCAATCTGAAACGACGGGAGATTCAATGAGCATGCAATACGACGGCCCCCCGGCAATGATGATCGACGAGTCCAAGACCTACAAAGCGGTCATCACCACCACCCACGGCACAATCAGCCTTGATCTCTTCGCCTCTGAGGTGCCCAACACCGTCAACAACTTCGTCTTCCTCGCCCGTGAGGGCTTTTATGACAACGTCATCTTCCACCGTGTCATCCCCAACTTCATGATCCAGGGCGGCGACCCCACCGGCACCGGCACCGGCGGCCCCGGCTACCGCTTCGACGACGAGCCCGTAAACCGGCAGTACATCCCCGGCACTCTCGCCATGGCCAACTCCGGCCCCAACACCAACGGCAGCCAGTTCTTCATCATGCACGGCGCCGTAGCCCTGCCACCCAACTACACCATCTTCGGCTTCGCGACTGAGGGCCTCAACACTGTGAACGCCATCGCCACTGTGCCGACGGCTCCCGGCGGCGAGGGTTCCCGGCCCCTTGACCCGCCCCAAATCCTCTCGATCGAGATCATTGAAGAGTAGTCCATCCCACCCCTTGAACTGTTGACGGGCCCGGCGGAATCGACCGCCGGGCCCATTGTCTGGGGCCCTGGGCAAGAGGCTTTTTGGCGGTTGTTACCGCATCAACAATAGACCCCGTTGTCGCTTTTCATTTGCTTGTCTCTTACCATGCCGCGTCCTTTTATGTAAGTTTTCAAAACTGCCCAAGAATCACCTAGGGAGATCGCACGGACGTTCTCTTGACACCCCCTTAACCCCCTTTTAACGTCAAAGCACAGCGACAAAGCAACCCTGACTTGCGCCCGTCTGAGGGGGTGTGGCGCCCCAAGCGATCGGGCCCGGGGAATCCTGCCGAGGGCTGCTGTTACACGTACTCAATCGGCATTCGTCCTATAGCTGTTTGCCATTGAGATTGATGGAGGCTGGCGATGCGCATGAAGGACCTCGAGATCTATCTCCTCAACGACGGCGCCGTCAAAGTTGACGGCGGTTCCACGTTCGGCAACGTCCCCCGGGAAGCATGGGAGACGATGGTGAAGCCGGACAGGCGGCATCGCGTCCGCTGGGGCATCAACGCGCTGCTCATCAAGACCCGCGACCTGAACATCCTGGTCGATGACGGCGCAGGCGCCAAGCTTGACGAAGAGGAGAGGGAGAACAAGGGCCTGAATTGCAACCGTCTCAAGAAAGAGCTTCGTGAGCTCGACCTGTCGCCGCGCGACATCAACTACGTCGTCCTCACCCACCTGCACTTCCTCCACGCCGGCGGCTCCACGCGCCGCACCCGCAACGGCGACGTCGTCGCCGCGTTCCCGCAGGCGCGCTACCTCGTGCAGCGCACGGCATGGGAGGACGCCCTCGCCCCCAACGAGCTCGGCAAGCGCTCCTTCAACTCAGAGGATTTCCTGCCGCTGGAGAAGTCCGGCCACCTGGAGCTCATCGACGGCGACTATGAGATCCAGCCCGGCGTCAACATCAAGGTCACCGACGGCCACTGCCGAGGCCACCAGGTCGTCGTCGCCGAGCAGCTTGGCAACCGCTTCATCTACCTCGGCGACCTCGTGCCCACCGCCTACCACCTCGGCCTGCCCACCATCTCCTCGCAGGACCAGTTCCCGGAGGACACGCTGGAGCAGAAGCGCAAGTTCCTGAACAATGCGGAGCGCGACGGTTCGCTCCTCCTCTTCTCCCACGGCACGGACACCCGCGGCGGCTACTTGGAGCGTCGCAGCGGCAAGCTCGCCCTCACGCCCGTGGCCGTCTAGCCCGGCCCACGCAGAACATTGCGGGAGTGGCGTCCCGGTTCGGGGGCGCCGCTCCTCTCTTGTGCCGTGAAGTCAACTCGCCGTTAGCGGCTGCCGCTTCCCCGTCGTATACTAGACCCGCGCCCCTGACCACACGCGCAATCCGTTGACGAGGATCCGCTATGCAGTACAGGCAGCTTGGGGTGACCGACTTGACCGTGTCCGAGGTTGGCTTCGGCGTGTGGACCGTCGCCACCAACTGGTGGGGCAAGATAGACCCGGAAGAACGCGTCAAGCTCCTGCAGCAGGCAGTCACCCTCGGCGTCAACATGTTCGACACGGCGGATACCTACAGCGAGGGCTTCGGTGAGGAGATACTCGCCAAGGCAATCGGCGAGAACCGCCATAACGTCGTCTACGCCACCAAGTTCGGCTACGACATCTACAACGCCGTCCCCCGAGAGGGCCATCGTGAGCGCCCCCAGGACTTCTCCCCCGGCTTCATCCGCTTCGCCTGCGAGCAGAGCCTCCGCCGCCTCAACACCGACTACTTCGACCTCTACCAGCTCCACAACCCCCGCGTCACCGCCATAGAGCGCGACGAGGTCTTCAACACGCTGGAGGACCTGGTGCGAGAAGGTAAGGTGCGCTACTACGGCGCCGCCCTCGGCCCGGACATCGGCTGGTTTGAGGAAGGCGACGCCATGATGCGGGAACGCGACGGCGTCTCGCTGCAGATCATCTACAGCATCATCGAGCAGCAGCCCGCCCGAAGCTTCTTCCCCATCGCTGAGGAAACCGGGACCGGCCTGCTCTCCCGCGTCCCTCACGCCTCCGAGATCCTCACTGAAAAATTCCGCAATACCCCGCCCGTCTTCGAGGCCGGCGACCACCGTGCCCACCGCAATCAGGCATGGCTCGAGGAGGCCGTCCGCAAGCTGGATGAGCTGCAATTCCTGAAGGAGCACCACCCCATCGAAATGGACCAGCTCGCCATCACCTTCGCGCTGGCCGAGCCCGGAATCTGCACAGTCCTCCCCAACATCACCAGCCGCGAGACCCTGAAGACGTACACCGATGCGTCGGAGGCGGAACGCCCGTGCGAGGACTGTCTGGTGCAACTGCGTGAGGTCTTCGACGAGGTCTTCACCAAAGAGCTGGAGCCCCTTGACCGGGCGGGAAAGAGCCGCCCCTAGGGCATCGAGCGAAGCGCATCCCGTTCACCCGCAGCCCGTCAAAGGCCCGCCCTAACCCCCAAACCCCCATACCGGCGAATGCCGGTATCCAGAAACCTCACCCCCAACGGACACACTGCGCATCCCGTTCACCCGCAGCCCGTCAAAGGCCCGCCCGCGCCCCCGGCGTACGGGCGGTTCGCGCAGCCGAAAGCTACGCCCCCTCGGGCGCCGGCGCGACGGGCGCCTCTTGGCCCTGGCCGTCGCGCCCGCCCCGCTGGCCGCGGTTGTTCCCCCGGCGGTTGAAGCCCCCCCGCTGCGGCCGGTCGTCTGGAGACGCGGGCCTCGGAGACGGACGCCCAAGGAGCTTGCGCATCTCCTCCTCGATGAACTCGAAGTCTTTCCGCGGAAGCAGGTGCAGCTCGTCCATCAGCGCAAACGGCCACATCTCCGGCGGCCACCGGCGCACGTACTCCAACCTCGGCCCAATCTGGATCACGCGAAGGTGCTTGTCCTCAGGCAGCACAAAGTCCGCATTGATGCGTACACGGTACTTGAAGCGCTCGTTGCCCTGCTCCGACGTCCACAGCGGCTCCTCGTCCTCGAACACCGTGGATGCGATGGTCGCCGTCAGGGGGAAGACCCGCAGCCCCCGGACGTAGAAGAGGAGCCGGTCGCCCTTGACCATCCGGTCCGTCTTGCGTCGCTGGCGGGCCCCGAAACCCTGTACGGTTAACCCCTGCGCCCGCGTTACTGCAAAGTTCTCTTCTGAGATGCTGAGCATCCAATAGTTCAATCTGCCCTCCAGGCCGCCGCGGCCCCGCGCCCCCGGCGCGGACAAGTGCTTCCCTGCACGACCCCGCGCCTCCGCGCGGGCATCCGCCCCGGCGCGCCGTCATTGTCGCCCGGTTCGAGGTCGACTCTCGCGAGCCTCTCCACTCGCGACGCCGCCCCAACCGTCATTCCGGCGAAAGCCGGAATCCAGCGTGACCCTCTCAACACGCGGGCCCGCCTCTAGCCCATCTCCGGCAACTCGCTCTGCCCGGCCCGCACCTTCCGCATCACGTTCGCCATTTCGATCCCCGCAACCGTAACGTCGTAGCCCCGGTTGCCCAGCAGCCCGCCGCTCCGGTCGACTGCCTGCTGCTCCGTGTACGCCGTCAGCACTCCGAACATCACCGGCACACCGCTCTCCCGCGACACCGCCGCGATGCCCGCCGCCGCCTGCTCCGAGACGTGCTCGAAGTGCGCCGTCTCCCCCTTGATCACAACGCCCAGGCACACGATGACGTCGTGGCGTCCCGTCTTGGCCAGCTCGGCCGCAATGGTCGGCAACTCGAAGGAGCCCGGCGCCCACGCGATGGTAAGGTCATCGTTCTGCACGTCGCCCTGCTGGCACGCCATGAGCGCGCCCTCCAGCAGGCGCAGCGTCAGGTTCTCGTTGAAGCGCGAGACGGCGATGGCGACCCTAACGCCCCTGCCGGTCTTCTCGCCCTCAAGCTCAGTCGCCAATATCCACGTCCTTGGCCGAAAGTGGCCGTCGCGTTACCCAAGCGGGTCGTCATCCTTGCCGTCATTCCGGCGAAAGCCGGAATCCAGGGCATCGTGCCCACCGGCCTCATCCACCCTTACCCAAGCGGGTCGTCAGCCTTCCCGTCATTCCGGCGAAGGCCGGAATCCAGGGCGTCATGCCCACCGGCCTCATCCGTCGCGTTACCCAAGCGGGTCGTCATCCTTGCCGTCATTCCGGCGAAAGCCGGAATCCAGGGCATCGTGCCCACCGGCCTCATCCGTCGCGCTACCCAAGCGGGTCGTCGATCAGGTGCCCCAGCTTGACCCGCTTGGTCGCCAGGTAGTCGCGGTTCTGCGGCGTCGGTGGCGCGGCGATCGGCACCCGGTCCACCAGGTCCAGCCCGTACGCGTCCAGCCCGACAACCTTCTTGGGGTTGTTCGTGAGCAGCCGCAGCCGGCGCACGCCCAGGTCCGCCAGGATCTGCGCCCCGATGCCGTACCAGCGGAGGTCCGGCGCAAACCCGAGCTCCACGTTCGCCTCCACCGTGTCCATGCCGTTGTCCTGCAGCGCGTACGCGCGGATCTTGTTGTGCAGCCCGATGCCGCGACCCTCCTGCCGCATGTACAGGAACACGCCGCGGCCCTCGTTCGCGATGGCCTCAAGCGCGATGTGCATCTGCTCGCCGCAGTCGCACCGCAGGCTGCCGAAGATGTCGCCCGTCGTGCACTGGCTGTGTACCCGCACCAGGACCTCGTCCTCCGGTGAAATATCCCCCATCACCAGCGCCAGGTGCTCGTCCGGGTCCACCATGCTCCGGTACGCCACCACGGTGAAGTCCCCGAACCGCGTCGGCATCTTGGCGTCCGCGACGCGCTCCACCAGCCGCTCGTTCTGTCGCCGGTACGCGATGAGGTCCTGGATGGTCACAATGCGCAGGTCGTGCTCCTCAGCGAACTCCTCTAGGTACGGCATCCGCGCCATCGAGCCGTCCGGTGCCATGATTTCGCACAGCACCCCGGCCGGGTAGAACCCCGCCAGCCGCGCCAGGTCGACGATCGCCTCAGTGTGGCCGGCCCGCACCAGCACCCCGCCGTTCGTGTACCGCAGCGGGAACAGGTGCCCCGGCCGCGCCAGGTCCTCCGCCTTCGTCCGCGGGTCGAGGATCGCCTTCACCGTCGCCGCCCGGTCGAACGCCGAGATCCCCGTCGTCGCGCCCTCCTTGACGTCGACGGGGACGGTGAACGGCGTGCCGTGCCGCGCCGTGTTCTCCGACACCATCTGCGGCAGATGCAAGTCGTCGAGCCGTTCGCCCGGAACGGGCATGCACACCAGCCCCCCGCCGTACTTCGCCATGAAGTTGATGTGCTCCGGCGTCACCGCCTCGGCCGCGACCATCAGGTCGCCCTCGTTCTCCCGGTCGGCGTCGTCCACCACGATGAGCGCCTTGCCCATCCTGATTTCGGCGATGCCCTCTTCTATCGAGCTGATTGGCATGGGACTCTCCCCCACTCTAACCCTTGGGTTGGACCGCTACCCGCTGGGCGCCCTTGGCGACCCCGCCTGAGACGCCCCCTCGGACAGCAATCGCTCCGTGTACTTGGCCAGAATGTCCGCCTCAAGATTGACGCGGTCGCCTGGCCCGCGCTCCCCCAGCGTCGTGTGCTGGTCTGTATATGGTATCACCGCGACGGTAAACCGCGCGTCCGTGAGCTCCGCCACCGTCAGGCTGATGCCGTCCACGGCTACAAATCCCTTCTCCACAACGTAGCGCATGATCTCCCGCGGCGCAGCAAATGTTATCAGCCGGCTGTTTCCCTCCGGCGTCACCTCGGCGACGACCCCCACAGCGTCCACGTGCCCCTGCACCAGGTGCCCGCCCACCTTGCCGCCGTACGCCAGCGACGGCTCAAGGTTCACCGGCGCCCCCACCCGCAGGTCGCCGAGGTTCGTCCGACGCAGCGTCTCCGGCGTCACGTCGACAGCGAAGCGGCCCTCGCTCATCGTCGTGATCGTCAGGCACGCCCCGTTCACCGCGATGCTGTCGCCGGTCTGCGCGCCCTCCAGCGCCAGCCATCCCTCGATGGTCAGCGATTCCTCGCTCGCCTCCAGCACCTTCCCCTTCTCGACGACGATGCCCGTGAACACGGCTACTCCACCCCCCCGCGGCTCGTGGGCGTGTATCCCACCACGTGCACGTCCTCGCCGAGCCGGCCAACGCTGATGCGGCCCAGCCGCAGCGCCTCGCCGATGTGCGCGAACCCCTCGCCCTCCACCGGCGTCCGGGCGTTCTCGCCTCCAATGATCATCGGCGCCACAATCGCCTCCACCTTGCTCACCAGCCCGTCCCGGAACATCGACGCCAGCAGCACGCCGCCGCCCTCCACCAGCACGGAGTTCACGCCCCGCTCGACGAGGCAGCACATGAGCCCGTGCAGGTCCACGCGCCTGTCGGCCCCCGGCAGGTGCGCCACGTCGGCGCCCACCGCGCGGTACGCCGCCTCCGTCTCCGCATCGACGCCCGCCGTCGCGACGAGCACGCTCCCTAGCCCGTGGAAGACCTGCGACGTGGCCGGCGACCGCCCCGTGCTGTCGACCACCACGCGCAGCGGCTGACGCTCCAGCGCCGCGCCGTCGGCGTCGCGAGCCGTCAGTTGTGGGTTGTCGATGACCACCGTGCCCGCTCCGGCCATGATGGCGTCGCACGTCTGCCGAAGCTCGTGCGCCCGCCGTCGCCCCGCCTCGCCCGACACCCACCGCGACTCCCCCGTCGCCGTCGCAATCTTCCCGTCCAGGCTCATCGCAAACTTCGCCACCGCGAAGGGCAATCCCGTCCGCGCCCGGTGCAGGTACCCCTCGAGCGCATCGGCGGCCTCCTCGGCGCATTCGCCCACCGCGACCGCCACGCCCGCCGCGCGAAGCTCCTCGACACCCTTGCCGTTCCCCCGCCCGTCCGGGTCCAGCATCGCCGAGTGCGCCTCCGCGATGCCCGCCTCCAGCAGCGCCGTCGTGCACGGCGGCGTCCTCCCGAAGTGGCAGCACGGCTCCAGCGTCGTGTAGATGGTCGCCCCTCGCGCCGCGTCGCCCGCCTGCCGCAGCGCGATGACCTCCGCGTGCGGCCCGCCCACCGGCTGCGTCCACCCCTCGCCCACAACGCGCCCGTCCTTCACAATGACCGCGCCAACCGAAGGGTTAGGGCTCGCCGTCCCCAGCGTGCTTCTCGCGAGCTCGATGGCTCGCCGCATGTATTCGGTGCTCATGCTTCGTCCGGCAGCAGCGTCCGGGAAGCGTACTCCGCCAGTCCCGTGACGCGGTGCAGTGAGGTCCACTGCCGCATAGATGGCCTCGCGCGGCCGTAGACCCACTCCTCCACCGTCCGATGGTTGACCCCCAGCGCCTCCGCAAACCCTGAGACGTTGCCCGCGTACTCGCTGGCGTGGAACCACGCCCGCAGCTCGGGGTTGGCGTCGTGACCTCGCTGACGCGGCCCATGACTCGAAGCCCCCTGCTGCGCCGAGTAATTCTGGTAAAAGCGGCTCGGCACCGGCCCCATCTGACCCTGGTACTTGCTGTTCAGCCCCGCCGAGCCATACGGACGCTCCGCCGGGCTGCTCAGCCACACAAAGGAAAGCTGTGAGCTCTTCATGCCCAGGTAGAGGTTGATGGGGATGCTGGAGAGGTTGCTCAGTTCCAGTGTGAGCCGCCCCTTCCAGCCGGGGTCGACAAACCCCGCCGTCGAGTGCACCACAAGCCCCAGCCGTCCCAGCGAGCTCTTGCCGTCCAGCCGGCCCACGATGTCGTCCGGGATTTCGATGTTCTCCGCCGTGATGCCCAGCGCGAATTCGCCCGGCTGCAGCGGGTACGGCACACTCTCGTCCAGCTCGACGGTCCGCCACTGCATGTCCGATTGCTGTCGCGGGTCGATGAGCGCGAGCTTGGCGGTCTCCTCCACCAGCAGCGGCGAACCGAGGCGCAGATCGACGCTCGCAGGCTGCACCGCGTCGTCATCGTACGGGTCGACGACGATGCGCCCCTGCGCTATCTGGCGTCGGATGTCTCTGTCGCTCAGGACCATTGCACCAAAGCCTAGCCGTAGTAGCGGCGGTGATTCCCCATCATACCACGCGCGCCCACACCCCATGCGTAGGGGCGGCCCTTGTGACCGCCCCCGCCGAACGCACCGCGCCCCAACCCCGTCATACCGGCGAATGCCGGTATCCAGAGGCGTGGCGTAAGGTCATGGCTCTCGAAGGGCCGCCACTTCGCCCCATGCGTAGGGGTGGCCCGGTGTTTCCGCATAGACTATGACACAGGCTTGTTGCCTCTAAGCGCCCCCCATCGCTAACCTCGCAGCATGAATGACGAACTAAGCGCACTCGACCAACTGCATTTCAAGAACGTTGCCTACGATCTCCTGAAGGGTTGGGGCTTCTCGGTCGACGATATGGGGGATGTGGCCGTGCCCGGTCCCGAAGAGCCTGCTCGGAAGGGGAAGAAGCGCGGCGCGCCCCGGGGCAATCAGAACGCCCGCAAGAACGGCCTCTACTCGAGGCTTGCCCCCGCCCCTCGCCCCGGCGATGTGAACAAAGCCCTCGCCATGCCAGACCTCACTGACGACATCGCCGTCGTGCGGCTGATGCTGGCCCATCTGATGCAGGATTCTGAAAAGAACATGAAGTACATCATCCAGCTCTACAGGGTCCTTACCCTCCTGTATAGGGCGAACGCCGCGAGAGCTGCCGGGGAAGCGGAGGCGCAGGCCATCCTGGAGAGGTGGCGATGAAGGGGGTTCAATTCAATCCCTATCTGGACCACCCACGGGCAGCTACGAATTGTTTCGGAAACAATGGGTCGCCGGCTACGGATTGTTTCGCAAACAATCCCTGTCTGTCAGCTTGGGAATTGATTGCAAACAATGTCCGCCGGGCAGCTTCGGAGCGGGAATTGATTCCCCCGGCCCTCCGCCCGGCGTCGTCTCGGAACGCACCACGCCCCCGGCGAACGCCTCAGGGCGAACGTCGGGGGCGCGAGGTTTCTCGTGTCTCGTCGCGCTACGACCAGTACCCGAAGGCCATCGCGCAGCCCGTGCCCGCCGGCGACCGGTAGCACGGCGCGTAGTCGATCAGGGTGAAGTCCATGTGCTCCGTCGCCCCGGACGTCGTGATCCAGTTCCGGATCTCCGACGACCCCGAGTTCAGGTGCTCACGGGGCAGCCCGAACAGCCCCTCCGTGTCCCGGTCCTGCAGCCCCTTGATGACGCTGTGGTCCAGCTCCTCGTTGATCACGAAGTGGCTCAGCCCGCCCGACGCAATGACCGCCACCCGCGCGTCGGAGTCCCATTCCTCGACGGCGTTTCGGATCGCCTGCCCCAGGTTGTACGAGCGCTTCGGCGTCGGCTGGTTCGGCGGGAAGTACGTGTTCAGCATGACCGGCACCATGGGGATCAGCTTGTCCTGCATGATCCGCGTGTAGATGAAGCTGAACGCGTGCCCCATGCCCTGGCCCTTGCGGAAGTACCGCGACCGCGCCACGTCGAACTCCTGCTCGCTCAGCGAACTCAGCATGTGGCTCGCCAGGTCCTTCGCGATGGGGTACTCCTTCTCCTCCAGCCCGTACGACCACGCAGCCCGCCGAAGGGGCGCCTGCAAGCTGTCCGGGATGTTCCACATCGTGTCGCCCCAGTAGACGGCCATCGCCGGGAAGTTGTCCTCCTGGAAGACCTCCTCCTGGTCGTCGCCGATGACGATAACCGCGTCGACGTTCGCCTCAGCCAGCTTCTGGCTCACCGTCGCGATCCCGTTCTGGCAGATGTCGTACCGCTTCTGCCACAGCTCCGGGTCCAGCTGCTTCTCGATCGACGCGTCCGCCATGTCGAGCACTTCCTCGTACGTGTGGTGGATGCCGTCGAGCCCGTACAGGTGCGGGTTCCGCTTGTCGTTCTCCGCGTGGAGCGGCCACGTCTCCGGCGTCAGGCTAAGCTGTGGGCTGTGGGAAGTCCCAAGCCCAATCACGATCTCTGCCATGCTGCGTCTCCTTGTGTGTTCTATGCGGCCATGACGGCACCGGGCCCGCTATGCTCTCCGTGCCCCGATTATACACGAATGGGCTCGCGAGCGGCCCGCCCCCACCGTCGTTCCTGCGAAGGCAGAGCCTGCCCCTGCGTCGGCAGGGGAACCCCGACGTACCCAGCCCCCCTCAGCCCGCGGGCAACCCGCGCCCACAACATCCCTACTCGTGCCGCAGCGCCTCGATGGGGTGCAGCCGCGCCGCCTGCATCGCCGGGTAGATGCCGAAGAACAGCCCGATGGCCCCCGACACCGCAGTCGCAATAATCGCAATGTCGCCGCTGAAAACCATGTTCAGCGCCTGCCCGCCAAGCTCCACGTCGTCGAAGAAGTACGTGAACCCATACCCCAGCGCCACGCCGATGATGCCGCCCGTCAGGCTCAGCAGCACCGCCTCCACCAGGAACTGCGAGAGGATGTCGCGCCGCTTCGCCCCCATCGCCTTCCGAATGCCGATCTCCCGCGTTCGCTCCGTCACTGACACCAGCATGATGTTCATGATGCCGATGCCGCCCACCAGCAGCGCAATGCTCGCAATCGCGCCTAGGAAGATGACGAAGGTCTGCGTGGTCTCCTCCAGCGTCTCGATGGTCTCCACCTGGCTGGTGACCGTGAAATCGTCCTCGTCCGTGATGCGGTGGCGCAGGCGCAGGATGTTGCTGATCTGCTCCGTCGCCGCGTCGCTCACGTCCTCGCTCGCAATCTGGACGTTGATGTTCTGCACGGTGATCTCGCCGCCTGCCGTGCGCTGCGCCCCCAGCCGGTAGTACGCCGTCGACACCGGCACAAGAATGCGGTCGTCCTGGTTGCCGAAACCCGTCCCGCCCTTGGGCTCTAGCAGGCCGATGACCTCGAACGGCCGCCCTCCGATCTTGATCGTGTGACCCACCGGGTGCCGCAGTCCGAACAGCTCCTCCGCCGTCTCCGACGCCAGCACCGCCACCTGCGACCGCCGCGCGACGTCTGCGTCCGAGATCGACCGGCCGTCCGCCAGTTCGTACGCCCGCACAGGCAGGTACGAGGGCGTGACGCCGACCACCGTCGTGTTGGTGTTCTCCCGCTCGAAGACCACCTGCGACCGCGTGCTCGTCTCCGGCGCCACGTCCACCACGTAAGACGCCAACGCCGGGTCCATCAGCGCCTCAGAGTCCTCCAGCGTCAGCGTCGCCGCACTGCCCGCCGCCCCCGCAAAGCCGAATGCGCTCGTGCTCGCCCCCGGCCGCACAAACAGCAGGTTCGTCCCCAGCGACTGGATGCGCGCCGTAATCGTCTCCTGCGCCCCGTTGCCGATGGCCGTCAGCGCGATCACCGCCGTCACGCCGATGATGATGCCCAGCAGCGTCAGCCCCGACCTCAGCTTGTTCGAGTTCAGCGCGTCCAGCGCCGTCAGGAGCGTCGTAAGCGGCGTCATGCGTGTTGCCCCGCGAGAAGTGGCTGCGCCACCGGCGCGTCGTCCACCACCAGCCCGTCGCGGAAGGAGACGATGCGGTTGGTGTGCTGCGCGATGTCCGTCTCATGCGTCACCAGCACGATGGTGAGGCCGTCGTTGCGGTTCAGCCCCTGGATGACAGTCATGATCTCGTCGCTCGACCGCGTGTCCAGGTTTCCCGTCGGCTCGTCCGCCAGCAGGATCGACGGCTCCTTCACCAGCGCCCGCGCGATGCCCACGCGCTGCTGCTCGCCGCCGGACAGCTCCGTCGGCATGTGCTTCGCCCGGTGCGCCAGCCCCACCCGGTCGAGCGCCTCCAGCGCCCGGGCGCGCCGGTTTCGTCCGTTCCCGTACATCAGCGGCATCTCCACGTTGGCCAACGCCGTGGCCCGCTGCAGCAGGTTGTACGTCTGGAACACAAACCCGATCTTGCCCTGGCGTATGGACGCAAGTTGGTTGTCGTTCATCTCCCGGACGTCCTCACCCTCCAGCAGATACCGCCCGCCCGTGGGCACGTCCAGGCAGCCGATGATGTTCATCATGGTCGACTTCCCGGACCCCGACGGCCCCATCACCGCAAGCATCTCCCCACGCTCCACGGTCAGGTTGACGCCCTGCAGGGCCTTCACCAGAACGTGGCCCATCTGGTACGTCTTGGTGACGTTGTGGATGGAGATGACCGGCATTGCCTGCTGCATGTCAGCCTCCCCTACTGCCCCGCGCCCTGGCCGCGCTGACCGCCTGCCCCTGCGCCGGCTCCGCCCTGCGCCCGTATCTGGTCCCGGATCGCTCGCCGCTGTTCCGGTGTGAGGTTCCCGGCTCCTCCCTGCCCCAATCCCGCGCCGCCCAGGCCGCCGAGCCCGCCAAGCTGCGGCGTCCGGATGGTTGCGAAGTTCGGCGCGTCGGCCCCGCCGCCCGTCGAGACGATGCTCTCGCCCTCGTTAATCCCGTCGGTCACGACGACCCAGAAGCCGTCCGATGTTCCTAGCGTCACGGCTCGCTCTGCCACCTCGCCGCCGACGTCCACAAGCACCGTCGGCTGCGCTATCGTGCCCGCGATCGACGATGCGGGAATGAGCAGCACGTCAAGCTCCTGCTGCAGTACGATGGTCGCCGTCGCGCTGAGGCCCTCGCGCAGTTGGAGCAGCGGAGGCGTCCGCATGGTTATCTGGATGGGATACGTCACAACGCCCTGTTGGTTCTCGCCCGTGGTGGAAATCTCCCGCACCACGCCGGGTAGCCCCGCGCCCGGCAGTCCGTCCAGCTCCACGATAACCTCCGCGCCCACCTGCACGTTCAGCACGTCGATCTCGTCCAGCCGCGCGTCCACCTCCGCCACCGACGTGTCCACAATCTCCAGCACCGCGCTGCCGAAGTTGTTCGCGTTGACCGTGTTCCCCGCCTCTGCGAACACCGCGCTCACCTCGCCCGCAAACGGCGCCGTAATGACGACCTCGTCGAGCCGCGCCAACGCCGCGATTAACGTTGCCTCGTTCGCCTCGATTTGCGCCTCCCGCAGCGCGACCGTGGTTTCGTCCGCCGTCTCGTGCAGTTCCTCCAGCTTGGCGTTGGCGTCGTCCAGCCGCGCCTTCGCCACCGCAACGTCATGGACCTTCACCTGCACCTCAAGGTCGTCGGACGTCACGTAGACCTCCTCCAGCGCCTCCTCCGCCTTCTTGAGGGCATCCTCCTCCCGCTCGATGGCATCCTCAGCATTGGACGCCGCTGTCTCCGCGTTGCTCTCCGCCGTCTCCAGGGTCGATTGTGCCTTGTCCACAGGGTCCCACGCCCTTTCCATCTCCTGGAGCACACAGACGTCCCGCGGGGCTGTGTTGATGTTCTCGCAGTTGCCGTAGACCGCGCCCGGATACAGCGCAATCCACCGGTAGACCGTGAACTCGTCCCACGGCGTCTCCGGGTCGTCCAGCTCCGACAGCGGCCCCGGCGCCAGCGGCAGCACCGACGTCACGGCGTCCTCCAACTGGTCGTCCGAGAAGAAGGTGACAAGGTCAATGTCGTAGGAAGCGAAGAACTCCTCGGGAGTGAGCAGGTACTCACCCGCCGTCAGCGTCTGCCCCAGGAAATTCGTGACAGCTCCCTGGTACCCCTCCTTGGCCGTGTCGAGGGACTCGACCGCCGCCTGCACCCTGTCCGCGTGGTCGTCGATGACGTCTTGCAGGTTGTCCTGCGCCTCGGCCAGCGATTCCTCGGCGGAGGTGACATCGGCCAGCGCGTCATCAATCTCTTCCTGCGTAACGGGGTCCTCTACCTCCACCAGCGCCTCTTCCGCGTTCTGCACCGCCAGCTCCGCCTTGGCGATGGCCGCTTCCGCCTCGACAATGTCCAGCTCCGAGGGCGGCTCGCTCAGCTCCTCCAGCGTATCCTTGGACCTCTGCAGGTCGAACTCCGCCTGCGCGACGTCCCGCTGCAGGTTCGTCACCGTCGCGTCGTCATAGCGCGCCAGTTCCTGCCCTAAGGCAACGTTGTCGCCCTCCGCAACCAGGATCTCGCCAATCGTGCCCGTCGTCCCGAAGGTAAGCTCCTGTCGGTTGGGGAAGACCACGCTCCCGCTGCTCGTGATCTGGTTGACCAGATCTCCACGGCGCACCTGTACAAGTTGCTGGCCCTCCTCCAAAGCAGCTTCCGCCCCTGCTTCCTCATCCCCCCTGCTCTGGATGAAGACAACGGCGGCAATGCCGAGAATGACTGCCACCACCAGCCAAATTGCCACCACCTGGCCGGTGCTCATGCGGTTCAGACGGGAGACCAGTCCCAACATTCTCTTCCTCCGGTGACTTCATCCAGCGAGACGCACGTCTATTGCGCAAAACTGTAATTGAAAACGCGGGGCAAACAGAAAGGTTAGCGCACCGTTTGTACGCCGGGAGGGGTTCAGGGTAAAGCAGTGGATTCCCGGCCTAGCCGGCGCCCACGCCCTCCTGCAGCACCCGGTCCATCACCTGCTTGAAGAAGTCGTACGGGTGTGCGCCGGTGAAGAGGTAACGGCCGATGGTAAAGGCCGGGATGCCGTTGATGCCGTAGCTGATCGCCTGTTGGTAGCTCTCCTGCACGGCCTCGGCGTACGTGCGCTTCTGCAGTGCCTCCTCCAGCCCACGCGGGTCCAGCCCGACCTCCTCCGCGACAGCCGTAAGCACCTCGGTCTTCTCGATGTCCTCGCCGCGCTCCCACAGCGCGCGGAAGCACGCGTGGTGGAAGGGCATCTCCAACCCCATCGCCTTGGCATACTCCGTCGCCTCCAGCGCGGGCACCGTGTACGGCGTGTGCGGGCTGCGCCGCATGATGAAGCCGGCCTCTTGGGCGTAGGTGCGAAGGGGCTCGTTCAGATCGCCGCCCGGTTGCTCGCCCGGCCGAGGCTGCCGCTCCCTGCCGCCCGGCGGGATGTCCGGCCGAAGGAAGAACGCGCGCGTCTCTATCTCGACGGGATACTCATCCTGGAGCTTGGTCAGCCTGTCCAGGCCGATGTAGCACCACGGTCAGATGTAGTCCGTCCAGACCGTAACCGGAATCGTCTGCGCTTCGGTGGACATGGCAGCCCCCCTTAACTTTCGCGCAAGTATATCACGCGCTCGCACGCGTACAACCGCGTTTCTTGACACGTTCTCTACTCACTTGATAGGCTTTGCAGAGACGAACGTTTGGCGTTTACTAGTTGAGGTTTGCTGTGCCCCTTTACGACTACTTGTGCCGAAGCTGCAATCATAAGTTTGAGCTCAGGCAGGGATTCGACGCTGACACAATGACGGACTGCCCTCAGTGCGGGCAGTTGGCAGACCGTCAGATCAGCTTGGTGCCCGTCATCTTCAAGGGTAGCGGCTGGTACGTGAACGACTACGGCAAGAAGAAGAGCACCCTCGGCAACGGCGACGCGCCGTCCTCTGACGACGGCCCTTCCACCAGCGATGGCGACGGCCACGGCCACTCCCACGACCACGGCCATTCCCACAGCCACGGCGGGCACTCCCACGATCACGGCGCCCCTGCAGCCGCCTCGTCCGAGTCTTCCGGCTCGGACGGCTAACCCTCCCCCATGCGGGCCCTGCTCCAGCGGGTGTCCTCAGCCTCCCTCACCGTCGACGGCCAGTTCACGGGCAGCATTGGCGTTGGCTTCGTCGTGCTCCTCGGCATCACCGAAGGCGACACCCTCGACGACGCCCGCTACCTCGTCGAGAAGACCGTCAACATGCGCGTCTTCCCCGACGACGAGGGCCGCTTCAACCGCTCCCTCGCGGACGTCGGCGGCAGCCTCATGGTGGTAAGCCAGTTCACCCTCTACGCCGACACCCGCAAGGGCCGCCGCCCCAGCTTCATCCGCGCCGCCCACCCCGACGTCGCGGAACCCCTCTACCAGCAGTCCGTCGCCCTCTTCCGGGAAGCATGCCCGGAGGTAGTCTCAGGCGTCTTCGGCGGCTACATGCAAGTGGAAATCCACAACGACGGCCCAGTCACCATCATGCTCGACAGCGCTGACCTCCACGTGCCCCGGCGGGGCGCCTGAACATCCCAGCCAATAGCCTGGCTACCCTGTGTATGCTATAGTTCCCATCAGGATGCCGAAAGTCAGAGACGCCATACGGCGTGTACGCGATGACGGCTGGATACACGATAGGACTAACGGCAGCCATCGTATTTACGTCCATCCGGAAAAGCCTAGCATCGTTGTCATTGCAGGTCACCCCGGCGAGGAGATGCAAATGTCTATGTGGCAGCAGATAATGAAGCAGGCTGGACTGCGGTAAGGGGTGAAGACCATGGGCTACGCAGTGTTGATCAGCAAGGGACCCACGAGCTACAGCGCTTGGACGCCGGACCTGCAAGGGTGCTTCGCCGTGGCTAAGACACGGGAAGAGGTCTATAAGCTCATCTGCGAGGGAATTGAGATCTACATTGACGAGCTGCAGAAGCGGGGAGATCCCGTACCTGAGCCGGAATCCTACGAACTAGTGATGTCCGTCCCCAGCGCGTCGCTGCCCAAGCGCGGCAAGCGCCTCGCGGCGGCGTCCACTTCCTGAGTCGTCTGCCACCCCCTACCCCAGGTAGCTGACATCCATGCTGATGTCCAGCGCCGGCGCCGAGTGCGTCAGCGCCCCGACCGAGATCAGGTCCACGCCGCTCTCCGCCGCCGCTCGCACCGTGTCGAGGTTGATCCCGCCCGAGGCCTCCAGCAGCGCCCGCCCGCGGTTCAGCTCGACGGCCTGCCCCATCAGCTCCGCAGGCATGTTGTCCAGCAGCAGCAGCTGCGCCCCTGCGTCGAGCGCCTCCTCGGCCTCCTCCAGCGTCGTGACCTCAACCTCGACCTTGATCGTGTGCGAGGCCCGCGCGTGCGCCATCCGCACCATGTCGCCCAGCGAGACACCCTGCAGCTTCAGCGCCGCGATGTGGTTGTCCTTGATGAGCACCCCATCGCCGAGGTTCTGCCGGTGGTTGTGCCCGCCGCCGCACCGCACTGCGTACTTCTCCAGCGACCGCAGCCCCGGTATCGTCTTGCGCGTGTCGATGAGCGAGGCGCCGGTGCCCTTGACCGCCTCCACGTAGGTCGCCGTCAGCGTCGCGACGCCGCTCAGGTGCTGCATGAAGTTGATCGCCGTCCGCTCCGCCATGAGCAAGCTCGCCGCCGATCCCCCGGCCCGCAGCGCGACGCTCCCCCGCTCCATGGCGTCGCCGTCCCGCAACACCGGCTCCACCTGCAGCGACGGGTCGACGCGGCGGAACACCGCCGCCGCGACCTCCACGCCGCACAGCACGCCCGGCTGCTTGGCAAACAACGTCGCCGAGGCCTGCAGCTCCGGCGGCACCAGCGCCGCCGTCGTAGCGTCGCCGATGCCCAGGTCCTCTTGCAGGGCCCTGTCGATCAGGTCGTGGATCTCCGGCGTCAGCAGCATGGCGCGCTACACCGTGAACTTCATCAGGTCTTCGCCGAACGTGAACGGGTTGCCGTAGTTCGCGCAGATGACCTCGCGCGACCACGCCTCGTCGACGTCCCCCATGTGCGTCGCGACCAGGTGCGGCACGCCCGACTTCTCCGCCACCTCCGCCAGCCCATGCGGGCACGTGTGCGAGTTCGCAATCCGTCGCGCGAACTCCGTCAGCGACTCCCGGTCCACCTCGTGGTAGTCACGGCCGTCCGGCGCCGGCCCGCCCCGGTGCGGCTGCGTCTGCATCAGCTCGTGCACCAGCATGTTCGCTGTCGCCGATGCCTCGATGATGGCGTCGCTCACCGCCGTGTCGCCAGAGATGACCAGCTTGCTCCGGTCCTCCTCGAACGCGAACCCCAGCGCCGGCTTCACGTACCCGTGCTCCACCTCGAGCGCCGTCGCGCGCCACCCGTCCCCCTCGAAGGTGTCCCCGTGGTCAACCTCAATGACTTGCACGTTCATGACGTCCGCCCCCACCCGGTCGTGCAGCCGCCGGATGCGGATGTCCTCCTCGAATGCGTGGATCAGCCTGTCGACAAAGTCCTTCGTCCGCGCCGGCCCAATGATCATGTAGGGCTTCTTCCTGTACCGGATCCAGCCCGTAATCAGCACGTGCATCAGGTCGACCGTGTGGTCCGAGTGCATGTGGGTCAGAAAGATGTAGTCCAGGTCCGTCATGTCCTGCCCAATCTGCACCATCCGCCGCACGCACCCGTTGCCCGTGTCCACCAGCACGGTATTGCCGCCGATGCGAAGGTGGTTCGCGGGTCCCCAGCGGTTGGGGTCGGGCATCGGCGTGCCCGTGCCAAGCAGGGTTAGTTCCATCGAACGCCTCCTGAGTTAGTCGGCCTGCTTCATGAACACCGTGTGGCGCAGCCACGCCTCCGATGTCTCCGGGAAGTCCGTCCGAAAATGCGCGCCGCGGCTCTCCTGCCGCACCAGCGCCGATTCTGCCATCAGTCTACCCAGCGTCACCATGTTGGCAAGCTCCCGGTCGCCCCGGTCGCCGCCCTCCGGCGCCGACGTCTCCCACGCCGAGAACACCCCCGCGGCCTCCTCCAACCCCTCGCGCGAGCGGATGATGCCGACGTTGCTCCAGTTGAGCGCCTGCAGCCCCTCGATCGACGGCGTGCCCGCGGCGTCCGAGGGCTCGGCCTCCAGCGCGTAGACCCCCTCCGGCCGGGGCCCCGACCACCCGCCCTCCAGCGAGCGCCGTACAACCCGCTGCCCAAACACCACCGTCTCCAACAGCGAGTTGCTCGCAAGCCGGTTCGCCCCGTGCAGCCCCGTGCACGCGACCTCGCCGCACGCGTACAGCCCCGGCAGCGTCGTCTCCCCGTCCGTGTTCGTCAGCACGCCGCCCATCATGTAGTGCGCCGCCGGCGACACCGGTATCGGGTCGCGAGTGATGTCGAGCCCGTGCGTCAGGCACGTCTTGTAGATGCTTGGGAACCGCGCGGCCACCATCTCCGATGACAGGTGCGTCGCGTCCAGCGCCACGTGCCCCGCGCCCGTGCGCCGCATCTCCGCCAGCAGCGACCGCGACACCACGTCCCGCGGCGCCAGGTCCCCCTGCGAGTGATAGCCCGTCATGAACGCCTCGCCGCCAGCGTTCCGCAGCACAGCTCCCTCGCCGCGCATGGCTTCCGTGATGAGGAACGGCGGCGCGCCCGGCAGCCGCAGCGCCGTCGGGTGGAACTGGTAGAACTCCATGTCCATGACCGCCGCGCCCGCCTGGTACGCCAGCGCGACCCCGTCACCCGTCGTGACCTCGGGGTTGGTGGTGTAGCGGTAGAGCCGCCCCGCGCCGCCCGTCGCCAGTATCGTGTGCGCCGCCAGGTACTCGACCTCGTCGCCCTCGCCGTTCACGAGCCCCGCGACGCCGACGACCCGCCCGTCCTCGACCAGCAGCCGCGACGTCGTCGTGTACTCCTGCACGTGAATCCGCGAGTGGTGCGCCAGCGACGACAGCGTCAGCTCGATCCGAGCCCCCGTCGCGTCGCCCCCCGCGTGCAGCACCCGGGGCATCCGGTGCGCCGCCTCGCGACCCAGCGCCACCTCCCCGTCCGCCGTGTCGAAGATGACCCCAAGCCGCACCAGCTCCGAGATCGCCTGCGGCCCCTGCTCTGCCAGAATGCGAGCCGCCTCCTCGTTGCACAACCCAGCCCCCGCCGCCAGCGTGTCCGCGAAGTGGTAGTTGGGCGAGTCCTCCGGCCCCACAGCCGCCGCAATCCCACCCTGCGCATACTGCGTGTTGCAGTCAGCGATGCCGCCCTTCGTAAGAATCAGCACGCTCCCAAACTCCACAGCCAGCAGCGCCGAGTACAACCCAGCAATCCCGCTCCCAATCACAATGTAGTCATATCGCTGCGTGCTCATGTCTTCCCAGGTCCTCTACACCAGCTCACTGTTCGCCTAGAGCCCGCCGAAGCCTGTTCCGATGTTCTCGAAGGGGGCACCCCGCACAACCCCACCGTCATACCGGCGAATGCCGGTATCCAGACCCTCCGCCCCCAACACCCTCCGCCGACAGCCGTTCGTGCTGAGGGAAATCGAAGCATGAACGGGGGCGCGACAGTGCCCACCCGCCTGACCACAAAGCCTTCCGCGCGCCCCATAGGGGCGACCCTTGTGGCCGCCCGATCCCCCGCCAACACCGCCGAGTACAACCCGGCAATCCCGCTGCCAACGACGATGTAGTCATACTGTTGTGTAGTCATGGCGAACGCTCTTTGTCCGTGCAAATGCTAGGCGCTATGGTGGGCATAGCAAGAATCACACAAGGGCTTGGCCTTTGTGGTCTTGGCAGACGCGCCACACTTGTGACAGTAGTTCCCACTAAAGCGCCTTTGCCACAGGGCGGCGTGCTCCGCACAAAGCGCGAACCTTCGGTTAAAGACAATGTCCTCGTGACAGGAAATACAAAAGCCTTCCCGCACGGCCCCGCCCTGTCCATACGTCCAGCTACGCAACCCTGTGAATACCCTACCGAGAAAGGACGCGGCCTGTGCGGCTACCGGTTTGGACGCACGCTGCGGCCTCCTGGCCTCCTCGATTAGTCCTTGAACGTAGTTCCGTACCTGCAACTTGCTGGTGCTGTCGCCAAGAATGCAGGCCACTTCGCGGCCCTTGTCCATGGAAGACCGAATTAAGTTCATTGAAGTCAGAAGTACAGTTGAGTCGTTGTAGTAGATCTTTGCATGAAGACGGTTCAGTTCCCAAACCTTGATGTTGTTGTTCCGGAGCACACTTAGGCTGGCCTTGAAGTTGGGTTTTCGCCTCTGCTTACGGACAACAAATGTCACTTCGACGTTTCTCTGTCGAGCCCTTTGGATGGCAGTTTCGGCACGGGTACTCAGGTCAAGGTAAGGTGTGACGACAACCACTTCGCTACGAGCGTTCTCGAAGACATCAAGAATTGCTTCCGTCACATCTCCGTCAGTAAAGATTTGCATTTCCTGTTCCTCTTCCGCCACCACAACCTCCACTTACCCCCGTCTAGTCCAGCTCCACCACAAACGGCACCCGACCCCGAAGCTGCGGCTTCCCGTCCGGCCACTCTTCCTTCGGCAGCTCGTACACCACCTCGATTTCGTTCCCGTCCGGGTCGAGGAAGTAGATGCCGAAGCCCAGCCCGTGCTCGCCGTACCCCACGATCGGCACCTCGAGCTCCCGCAGCCGCCGGTGAAACCCCCGAAGGTCCTCCAGCGTCTCCACCTGCCACGCCATGTGGTACATCCCGACGCGGTTCGGCTGCGGCCCCGGCGCGTCCATCCCGATCTCCTGCGTCGCGAGGTCGTGCGTCGACACCTCGTCGTCCGTCGCGTAGAACACCATCCCCGGATACTTCGCCGTCACGTGGAACCCCATGACCTCCGTGTAGAACCGCTCTGAACGCTCCACGTCCCGCACCCGGATCACTAGGTGCGTCAGCCGCTTGATCTTCGCCTTGGTTGTCGTCACTGGCACCCTCCTCAGCCCTTAGTCGACAGATCGCTCTAATGACGAGGGGCGGTAGTCCCGCCCCTTCGAATCTTGTCCCTGACCGCGTGTCGAATGACCCGCGCACCTACACCAGCGTCAGCATCCGCTCCAGCGCCAGCTTCGAGTAGTGCGCCGTCTCCTCGTCGACGGTCACCCGGTTCGGCACCCGGCCAGCCAGCAGTTCGTCCGTCACCCACAGCAGGTACGCCGGGTGGATGCGGTACATCGTCGAGCACGGGCACACCACCGGGTCCAGGCAGAACACCGTCTTGTCCGGGTTCTCGTGCGCCAGCCGGCTCACGAGGTTGATCTCCGTCCCGACGCCCCACACGCTCCCCGGCGCCGCCTCGCCGATCGTCTTCACGATCAGCTCCGTCGACCCAACGTAGTCCGCCAGCTCGACGGTCTCCATCGGGCACTCCGGGTGCACCAGGATGTTGACGTCCGGGTACGCCGCCTTCGCCTTCGCCACCTGCAATGGCGTGAACCGAGTGTGTACCGAGCAGTGTCCCTTCCACAGGATCATCTTGCTCGCTTCCAGCGCCTCCGCTGTGTGTCCGCCCAGCGGCCGGAAGGGGTTCCAGACGAGCATGTCGTCCACCGGTATGCCCATCTTCAGCCCCGTGTTGCGCCCCAGGTGCTGGTCCGGCAGGAACAGCACCCGCTTCCCTTGCTGGAACGCCCACGCGACAACCTTGCCGGCGTTCGAGGACGTGCACACAGCCCCGTTGTTCCGCCCAACGAGCGCCTTGATCTCCGCCGTCGAGTTCATGTACGTCACCGGGATGACCGAGCCCTCGCCCAGCGTCTCCATCAGGTCGTCCCAGCAGTCCTCCACGTCGCCCGTCGGCGCCATGTCCGCCATCGAGCACCCCGCGTTGATGTTCGGCAGCACCACTCGCTGGTGCGCCCCGCCGAGCACCGCTGCCGTCTCCGCCATGAAGTGCACGCCGCAGAAGATGATGAAGTTCGACTCCTGCCGCTCGGCCGCAAACTGCGAGAGCTTCAGTGAGTCCCCCCGGAAGTCCGCGAACTGGATGATGTCCTCGCGCTGGTAGTGGTGCCCGAGGATCACCGTGCTGCTCCCCAGCGCCGCGCGGTTCGCGTCGATGCGCTCAGTCAGTTGCGCGGGCGTGAGGTTGACGTACTCGTCCGGCAGTCGCTGCCAGCGGACGCCCGCGTTCAGCTCCTCCGCCAGCGGCTTCGTCTCCAGCGGCTCGACCTGACAGAAGGCCGACTGCTCCAGCTCCGTCAGGGGCACACGAGGATTTCGCAGCTTACTGTCGGCAACCGGTAGTTCCAGGGCCATGTGCTTCCTCCCGCCTACACCGCTTCCGGCTCGCCCTGCAGCGACCACGGCGATGTCTTCGTAATGCGAACGCGGGCCAGCTTCCCGTGGAAGTCCCCCGCGTCCTCAAAGAACACCAGCTTGTCCGTGCGCGTTCGTCCGCGCCACTTGCCCTTGTCCCGGCCCTCCACGAGCACCTCGAGCGTCTCGCCCAGCAGCCGCTCGTTGATCTCTGTCGCCACCCGCTCCTGCAGCGCGTCGACAGCCTTGAGCCGACGGCGCTTCACCTCCTGCGGCACGTCGTCCGTCAGCGTGCGGTGCGCGATGGTCCCCTCCCGCGTCGAGTACTGCGCGACGTGCACCTTGTCGAAGCGCACCTGCTCCAGCAGCCGGTAGCTCGCCTCGAAGGCCTCCTCCGTCTCGCCGCAGAACCCGACGATGAGGTCCGTACTCAACGCCACGCCCGGCACCGTCGACCGGATGCGCTCGATCGTCGACAGGTACTCGTCCGCCGAGTACGTCCGCCGCATCGACGACAGCACCTCGTCGTCCCCCGCCTGCATGGGCAGGTTGATGTGCTCGCACACCTTGGGCAACCCTGCGACCGCCCGGATGATGCGGTCGCTCATGTACATCGGGTGCGACGTCAGGAAGCGGATGCGCTCCAGCCCGCACACGTCGTTCAGCGCGTACAGCAGGTCCGCCAGGTCGTCGTCGCCCGGCAGGTCGTGCCCGTACGCGTCCACCGTCTGCCCCAGCAGCGTGACCTCGCGGACGCCCCGCGCCGACAGCAGCTCCGCCTCGCGGACGACGTCCGGCAGCGTGCGGCTCACCTGCCGGCCGCGCCGGTACGGGATGATGCAGAAGCTGCAGAAGAGGTCGCAGCCCTGGATAATCGGGATATAGCTCGTCACGTCGGCGTGCGCGTCCGTCAGCGGCCCGATGCACCCCTCGTAGTCGACGCCCAGCCGCTCGCCCACCAGCTCCAGCAGCGGCGCGTACTGCTGCGGCTGCATGAACACGTCGACGTGCCCGAAGCGCGCTTCCAGCGAGTCCTTCTTCGGCCCGACCATGCACCCCATCAACGCCACGATGCGCTCCGGGTTTCGCCGCTTCAGAGACTTCGCCATGCCGAGCGCGCCCACCACCTTGTCCTCCGCGCTCTGCCGCACCACGCACGAGTTGAAGACGACGACGTCAGCGTTCTGCGCCGTGGGGGCGGGCCGAAGGCCAAGCTGCTCCAGCGCGCTCGCGAGCCGGTCGGAGTCGGCCTTGTTCATCTGGCAACCGATGGTCCAGATGTGATAGCTCGTGGGCGTCCCGTCTCCCGCGCCCGGCATCGGAGGCGCCACCGCCGCCGTTTCCGGCTGCTGGATACGGGTAGCCGTCCACTGTGCTTCTTGAATTGCCATCACGCTGCCTGAAGGAGAATCGTGGGTGGCGGAGGGACAGGGATTCGAACCCTGGAGGGGCGGTTAGGCCCCCAAGCGCTTAGCAGGCGCCCGCACTAGACCACTATGCGATCCCTCCACGTATTTAAAACCGTATATCTATCGTATCAACGGCCCCTCATACCTACAATACGGATTTCGCCGCCAATTTCGTATCTGCACTTGTGAAGGATTGCACAAACACCAGTTGTGCGGCGCCCCTGTGGTACACTTCCTGCATCCTGATTGGAGCGCCGCGTGGCTGACACCGTAGACGCCCCTTCCCGCCATCCCCGCATTTTCCACGGCTGGTATATCGTGGGGATCGCGGTCACGTCGTCCATGCTGCTCTCCGGTTTCCAGACCTACGCGTTCGGCTTCTTCTTCAAGCCCATGAGCGAGGAGCTTGAGATCGGCCGCGGCGCGACCTCCGCCGTCCTCCTCATCCGCGCCGTCATCATGGGCGCCCTCGCCCTCCCCATCGGCATGGCCGTCGATCGCTACGGCCCGAAGGCCCTCATGGCCCTCGGCATCATCATCGCCGGCATGTCGACCATCGGCATGGCGTGGGTCGGCAGCCTCCTCAGCTTCTACCTCGTCTTCGGCGTCCTCCGCTCCCTCGCCCTCGCCCTCGCCGGCGGCGAAGTCACCAGCACCGTCGTCGCCAAGTGGTTCGTCCGCCACCGAGCCCTCGCGCTCGCCATCACGAGCACCGGCATCCCCCTCGGCGGCATACTCATGGCCCCGCTTGCCGCCCTCCTCATCTCCCAGTTCGACTGGCGCAGCGCCTTCGTCATTTTCGGCGTCATCACCATCGTCGTGCTCCTTGTGCCGTCGTGGCTCGTGATGCGCCGAATGCCCGAGGACATCGGCCTGCGCCCCGACGGCGAGCTCCCACGGCCCCCGCCACCCGAGTCGGACGCCGCAGCTCAGCCCGCGGCAACGCCCAGGGCGAACCCCGTTGAGCGCGATTGGACCATGGCCGAGGCCGTCCGCACGCCCTCGCTCTGGCTGATAACCCTCAGCCTCAACCTCACCATCTTCATGACCACCAGCATCACCCTGCACCAGGTCCCCTACCTGACCGACAAGGGCTTTTCGGCGGGCCTTGCCGCCGCCGCCATCATCCTGCTGACAACCGTGGCGTTGCTGGTGAAATTCTTCTGGGGGTGGATGGCCGCGCGAATACCCATCCGCTACTGCATTGCTATGAGCCAGACCCTCGACGTCGCCGCGCTGATACTGCTGCTGACCGTGTCGACAACGTGGAGCGTGATCGCCTACGCCTTCGTCTTCGGCCTTGGCCGCAGCGAGGGCCTCTTCGGCTCCCACGCCTACGCGGTCTACTTTGGCCGCCGCTTCCTCGGCAGCACCAGGGGCATCGTCGCGCCGATACGCATCGCCGCCAGCGGGGGAGGCCCCCTCATCACCGGCATCTTCTTCGACGTCACCGGCGACTACAACACGATCATTCCCATCTTCATCGGGGTAACGGTGTTGGCAGTCGGCTGCTCGCTCCTCGCCAAGCCGCCCAAACTGTCGGCGGCAAAAGCGGCAGCCGAGGCCGGTGAGAGGTAATTCGACCCGAGGCCCGAGCTAGCTAGTAGTCGCTTCCGAGCCGGTCCAGTCAGCGGGCGGCGCTGCGGAACCAAGAGCAACCCACACGGAGCCGTCCTCGAAGTGTTCCTTCTTCCAGATGGGCACGATCTCCTTGAGCCGGTCCACCATGTACATCGTCGCCGCGAAGGCCTCCTCCCGGTGTGCCGCGCCAACTGCCACCACCAGGCTCGCCTCGCCCAGCTCCAGCCGCCCGATGCGGTGCGCCAGCGCCACGTCTGTGATGCCCCAGCGCTCCTCCACCTCGTCGAAGATCTGCTGCAGCGTCTTGTATGCCATCTCCGGGTACGCCTCGTAGTCCAGCCGCACCACGCTGCGCCCGCCCGTCTCGTCCCGCGTCACGCCCTGGAACGTGACGACGCCCCCGTTCGCCGTGTTCATCACCATCGCCGTGACCCTCTCGGCGTCCAGCGGCTCGTCCGTGATGAGGATGCGAGGGTTCGGGCTGGGGTAGTCGAGCCCGCCTGACACCGGCGGAATGAGCGCCACCTCGTCCCCGGCCCGCAGCGGCTCCGAGCGCTCCACGTAAGACTGGTTCACGGCAACCATCGTCGTCGCCAGCAGCGGGACGGTGACCGGATGCGACTCCGCGAGGCAATTCAGCGCGTCCTCGACCGTCGCCCCCGCAGGCAGCGTGACCTCGATGCAGTCACTCCCCACCCGCTCGCGGTACACCGCGAACAGCCGGAGCGTAACCGTCACACCATTGGTGGTCGCCATAGCCCGATTATACGCGCGAGGGCCGGAGTTACGTAACTCCGGCCCCTCGTATCCATTCGCCCTGATCCTGTCCTGAGGCTCTCGAAGCGCCTGTCGAAGGGGACTCCGTCCCTCGCCCGTTCACCCTGAGGGAAATCGAAGGGCGAACGCCCCCTACCCCGCCTTCACCCCAGCCAGCCGCTCATTGAACTCGTCCATCGTAAACCGGTACTCCTGCGTGCCCTGCACCTCGACGGCGAACGACGCGCACACACTGCCCATCAGCGCCGCCTCCGCCAGCGTCTTGCCCTCCACCATGCCCTTGACCAGCCCGCCGCGGTACGCGTCCCCCGCTCCCGTAGGGTCGAGCGCCTGCCGCGGCGTCACGACGGGAATCGGCGTGACCTCGCCGCCAACCCGCAGCTCGGACCCATGCTCGCCCTTGGTGACGATGACCGCCTTGGCCAGCCCCGCCAGAGCACTCTCGTCGAGGCCCGTCATGTTGGCGATCAGCCCAATCTCGTAATCGTTCGCGATGAGCACCGTCGCCCCGTCGATGCACTCCCGGAGCCCGTCGGCCGTCCACGCGGGCAGGGATTGGCCCGGGTCGAAGACATAGGGCACCCCGTTCTCTTTGTAGTACTGCGAGAAGTTGGCCATGTCCTCCAGGTTGCCGGGAGAGACCACGCCCAACGCGTTTGACATGTCGTAGAAGTCGAAGGAAAAGTCTGCGGAGTGGAGCATGGCGCCCATATGGAAGCCCGTGATCTGGTTGTCGCCTTGGTCCGTCATGATATAGGCGCTCGCCGTCCGCTCCGGGTCGATCACCCGGACTCCGCTCACCCCCACGCCGTTCTCCTCCATCCAGTCCAGGTAGACGCGGCAGTCCCGCCCCAGCGTCGCCAGCGTCAGCGGCTGCTCGCCCAGCAACACCAGACAGTACGAGATGTTTCCCGCGCACCCGCCCGGACGCTCGACCATGCTGTCCACGTTGAAGCTCACGTTGATGTTGTGGATCCGGTCCGGCAGGATATGGTCCGAGAACCGGCCGGGAAAGTTCATGATCCGGTCATAGGCTAGGGAACCAGACACAAAGATAGTCATGTGTGCTCCTGCACGTAGAATGGGGCTTCAAGGTATCCCGCTCGCAGTGAGGTGTCAACGACACGTTGGGGCTACAGAAGCGTATCCAACTTGCAAATACACCTGCACGAGCATATGGTAGAAGCAGCAGCAATTTTTCTACCCTGGGGGAGAATGATGGGCCTGAACATCAAGAACGAGGAGACCTGCCGCCTCGCCGGCGAGTTGGCCCGTCTCACCGGCGAGACCATGACCGCCGCCATCACCGTCGCCCTCCGTGAGCGCTTGGATCGGGTGGGGCGCCAACCGGCAAAAGGCGATTCTGAAGCTCGCTATCGTCGAATTATGGAAATTAGTCGCGAGTCCGCTGAGTTCTTTCACAACACCACTGGACCCGGTTCGACGGACATCGGCGACTGGCTCTACGATGAGAACGGGTTGCCAAAGTGATCGTTGACTCATCAGTCGTAGTAGCCATTCTATTGGGAGAGAATGAAGCCGATGGATTTGGGCGAAAGATCGCGAATGCTGCCGGTTGCAGTATTTCGGTGGTCAATTACGTTGAAGCTTCAATGGTTATGGAAGGGCGTGGTGGGAACGCAGGAGGGTACAGGCTAGACAATTTGCTACGAGAGATGCGCATTGAACTCGCCCCCGTCACGCTCGAGCAGGCCGAGTTGGCCCGCGACGCTTGGCGGCGGTTTGGCAGGGGCAACCACCCCGCCGCCCTGAATCTCGGCGACTGTTTCTCCTACGCACTCGCGAAAGACACCGGCGAGCCCCTGCTGTTCAAGGGCAACGACTTCACGCTTACGGACATCCCCGCCGCCTGACACGTGAGGAAACTTGGCGAGCCAAACTAGAGGGGGCGCTCCCATGGGAGCGCCCCCTTGGTCTTCCTTCGAAACAGCCCCTAACCGCCGCGCGGCTGGAACGGCCACGTCCCGTTGTTCGGCTGGCTCTTCAGCGCCTCGCGACGCTCCGCCATCTCGTGCGGCAGCCGCACCACGTGCGGGTCCCACGAGCGCTTGTACTCGTCCGACACACGCTGTCCCTGACGCCCAAGCTTCTCGATCTCGATCTCCGCGTAGTCCCCGTCCTGCAGCGGCCCGAGCCCGCTGTGGTTCGTCCCCGCGAGGATCACGTCCCCCGGCTTCAGCGACATCACGTGCGACAGCGCCGCGATCACGTACTTGATGCTGTGCTCCATGTCGCTCGTGTTGTAGTTCTGCCGCAGCTCTTCGTTGACCCAGTACTGGACCTGCAGGTTGTTCGGGTCCTCGATTTCGTCCGCGGTGGTGATGGCCGGCCCGATGGGCAGGAACGTGTCGAAGCTCTTGCCGTAGTCGCCCGGCAGCTGCGACTCCCCCTCCGCCGGCGCCCGCGCCGAGACGTCGACAGCCGTCATGTACCCGAAGACGTAGTCCAGCGCCTCGTCCTCCGAGACGTTGTGCGCCGTCTTGCCGATGACCACCGCCAGCTCCGCCTCGTGGTTGAAGATCACCGGGTTGTACGCCGGCAGTTCGACGGTGTCGCCGGGGCCGATGACCGCGTCCGGCGACTTGAAGAACGTCTTCAGCGGCCGCGGTGGGTCAATGGTCACGCCCTCCTTGTAGTTGGCGTTGCCCGCCAGCACCTTCCCCGGTCGTGGCACCGGCGCTCGCAGCCACGCCTTCTCCATCGGAATCGACTCGCCCTGCGCCAGCAGCTCTAGCGCCGGCCGCAGTTCGTCGAAGTTCGTGATGATGCGCTCCATGTAGCGCTGCGGTGACGATATCGACAGGTGCCCCACAGCCTCCGTGATGTCCACGACGCCGTCTTCCTTGACGATGCAGGGCTGGAAGTCGTTGTAGAACCCGATCTTCATGGCCTCTCTCCTCTTGCTGAATTGCCTGGCTTATCGTGCCCGCGCAGGCGCGGGCACAACGCTTGTCGTCCTCTGGTCGGTGACCTACGGGTTGTACGGCGCTTGGAACGGCCACGAGCCTGTGTTGGCCTGTCCCTTCTGCGCCTCGCGGTTTGCCGCGTTCAGCGCCGGGTCCCGCAGCGCGTCCGGGTCCCACGTCCGCTTCATCGAGTCCACGATGTTGTGGCCCTGCCGTCCGAGTCCCTCGATCTCGACCTCGCCGAAGTCGCCGTCCTGCAGCGGGCCCAGGTTCCCGTGGTTCGTCCCGCCCATGATCAGGTCGCCCGGCTTCAGCGTCATGACGTGCGACAGCGTCGCGATCATGTTGGCGATCCCCGCCTCCATGTCGCTGGTGTTGTAGTCCTGCCGCAGCTTGCCGTTGACGAAGTACTTGATCTGCAGATTGTTCGGGTCCGCCACCTCGTCCGCGGTGGTGATGGCCGGGCCCATGGGCAGGAACGTGTCGAAGCTCTTGTCGTAGTGCGACGGCGGTGTGCCGGGCACTTCCGCCTCGTCCGCCTCCGGCGCGCGCGCCGAAACGTCGACAGTCGTCGTGTACCCGAAGACGTAGTTCAACGCGTCATCCGGCGACACCCGCTTGGCCTCCCTGCCGATGACCACCCCCAGCTCCGCCTCGTGGTTGAAGATGACCGGCCGGAACGTCGGCAACACCACCGTGTCGCCGTTCCCGATGACCGCGTCGGGCGACTTGAAGAAGGTGCGCAGCGGCTTGGGCGGGTCGACGTCGACACCCTCCTTGAAGTTCCCCTCGCCGCAGAGGACCTTGCCCGGTCGCGGCAGCGGCGGGCGCAGCCGCACCTGCCCGAGCGGCGTCACCGCGCCCGAAGCTGCCGCCTGTTCCAGCGCAGGCCGAAGGCTGTCGAAGTCGCCGATGATCCGCTCCATGTACAGTTGTGGGTCACCCTCGTCGAGGTGTCCCACCTGTGCGGAGATGTCCACGACACCGTCGTCCTTGAGGATGCACGGCTTGAAGTCGTCGTAGAAACCAATCTTCATGGCTTCCCTTCCTTTCCGCCCGCCGGGCACAGGCGTACCGCTACGCTCGTGCGCCGTTTGGGCGGTGATAGGATATAGGGCAAGATTGCGCGGCTGTCAAGCATTGCGGGCATTTGGCGCGCACGTACCTTCCGTGACGCCTCCCTGCTAGAATGACTGCAACAGTCAGGCGCACAGGAGCCTATGGAAGAGCGGTTGGTTTCCAGCGCGGAGCAGATAGAGGACACGGGGCTGGACCGCACCCTGCGGCCCCGGCGCCTCGCGGACTACGTCGGTCAGGGCCGCGTCAAGGAGAACCTCACCATCGGCATCACCGCTGCCCGCCAGCGCGGCGAGGCCCTTGAACACGTCCTCCTCTACGGCCCGCCCGGCCTCGGCAAGACCACCCTCGCCCACATCATCGGCCATGAGATGGACGTCAACGTCCGCATCACCTCCGGCCCCGCCATCGAGCGCCCCGGCGACCTCGCCGCCGTCCTCACCGGCCTCCAGCCCAACGACATCCTCTTCATCGACGAGGTCCACCGCCTCAGCCGCGTCGTCGAGGAGGTCCTCTACCCCGCGATGGAAGAGTTCGCCATCGACATCGTCATCGGCAAGGGCCCCGGCGCACGCAGCCTCCGCCTCAACCTCAAGCCCTTCACCCTCATCGGCGCGACCACCCGGTACGCGATGGTCAGCGCCCCCCTGCGTGACCGTTTCGGCCTCGTCCACCGCCTCGAGTTCTACGAGACCGCAGACCTCCAGCAGATCATCTCCCGCTCCGCAAGCATCCTGCAGGTGGAAGCCGGCGACGACGGCCTCGCCGAGATCGCCCGCCGTTCCCGTGGCACCCCCCGCGTCGCCAACCGCCTCCTCCGCCGCGTTCGCGACTACGCCCAGGTCGCCGCCAACGGCGCCATCACCAAGGACGTCGCCCTCGATTGCCTCTCGCGCCTGGAGGTCGACAGCCTCGGCCTCGACATGGTCGACCACCAGGTCCTCCGCTCCATCGTCGAAAAATTCGGCGGCGGCCCCGTCGGCCTCGAGACCATCTCCGCCTCCATCAGCGAGGACGCCGACACCGTCATGGACGTCTACGAACCGTTCCTCCTCCAGCTCGGCTTCCTCGAGCGCACGCCCCGTGGCCGCGTCGCCACCCGCCTCGCCTACGAGCACCTCGGCCTCGAGTACACCCCCGGCAAGACGCCGCCCCCGTCGCCCCAACTCACCATGGACGGGATGGAAGCCCAGTGAACGACCTCCCGCGCGTCACCATCCACACCGACGGCTCCGCCATCGGCAACCCCGGCCCCGGCGGCTACGGTGTCGTTATGTCCTCAGGCGGCCACCGCAAGGAGCTCTCCGGCGGCTACCGCCGGACCACAAACAACCGAATGGAGATCCTCGCCTGCATCGTGGCGCTGGAAGCCCTCAAGCAACCCTGCCGCGTCACCCTTCACAGCGACTCCCGCTACGTGGTCGACGCCATGGCGAAAGGCTGGGCGCGCAAGTGGCAGGCCAACGGCTGGATGCGCAACAAGACCGAGCGAGCCCTCAACCCGGACCTCTGGGAGCGTCTCCTCGCCCTCGCCGCCGCGCACGACGTCGATTTCCGCTGGGTGCGCGGCCACGCGGGCGTCGTCGAGAACGAGCGCGCCGACCGCCTCGCCGTCGCCGCCGCCCAGAGCTCAAACCTGCCCCCGGACGAACCCTATGAGACGGCTGCCAGCCGAGCGCCGGGCGTGAGGGCAAGCCGCTGATGCCCAATTTGCACTTCATTCGCGGGCCACGGGCAGCTGTTTCCTTTACCGTCCTGCTCACTATTGCCGTGCTCGTCGCCGCCTGCGGCGACGAGGGCACCGCCACCGAAGGCTCCACCGTCCCCTCCAGCGGCTACGCCGTCGAGACCGTAGTGCAGGGCCTGCGTGTCCCCTGGGACATCGCCTTCGCCCCCGACGGTCGCATGTTCGTCACAGAGCGCCCCGGCCGCATCCGCGTCGTGCAGGACGGCGCCCTCGCCGAGGATCCCTTCGCCGAGCTCGACGTCTGGGCGCAGAGCGAGGCCGGTCTCATGGGCATCGCCCTGCACCCCGACTTCGCAGACAACGGCCACCTCTACGTCTGCTACACCTACATCGACGACCAGCGCGGCCCCACCAACCGCATCGCCCGGCTCACCGACGCCAACGGCGCGGGCACGGACCACACTGTCGTCTTCGACGGCATCCCCGGCGCCCGCAATCACAACGGCTGCCGCATCCGCTTCGGCCCCGACGCCAAGCTCTACGTCACCATGGGCGACGCCCAGAGCGCAGACACCGCGCAGGACCCCGCGTCGCCGTCCGGCAAGGTTCTCCGCCTCAACGCCGACGGCTCCATCCCCGACGACAACCCCATCGCCGGCAACCCGCTCTTCACCCTCGGCCATCGCAACCCGCAGGGCATCGACTGGCACCCGGACACCGCCGAGCCCTTCATCACGGAGCACGGCGCCTCGGACAATGACGAGATCAACCTGCTCGTGGCCGGCGCAAACTACGGCTGGCCGGAGGTGCGCGGCGAGTCCGACAACACGGCCTTTGAGGAGCCTCTGACCACCTACACGCCCACCGTGGCCCTCGCGGGCGCGGCGTTCTACACCGGCGGGCCGCTGCCGCTCCACTGGACCAACAGCTTCTTCTTCACCACCCTGAAGGAGCAGCACATCCGCCGCCTCACCTTCGCCGAGAGCCTCGATGGCAGGTGGGCAGTCGTCGGCGACGAGAAGCTGCTTGAGGACGAGTTCGGCCGCCTCCGAGCCATCGCGCAAGGCCCCGACGGCTACCTCTACTTCACTACCAGCAACCGCGACGGCCGCGGCAGCCCCGCCCGCTTCGATGACAAAGTCCTCCGCATCGTCCCTGCAAGAGAGGACTGAAGCCTCCCCAAGCCAGCAAAAAGCAACGATTGCCATCTAGAAATCCGAACTCAAGAATAGGGGATTCCCATGCTCTGTGCCTCAATTGGCGTGGACCCTTAGGTCAACCCAAACCAGTCGCTCCCTAGGTGCAAAAGGTCGGCACGCAGGGTTGCTGGCAAACAGAACTACAGCCCAAATACCCCAGAAGGGACAGATTGACATAGACACGGGGGTTGTGCAATGTTGAAGTTACTTGTAAAGTCCCGGAACGTATTGTCTCATTTGGTAGGGTGGGAATTGGCGTTCCCATCCTGGCTACACATGGAGGATGGCCATGGCAACGGCACTAAAGAAAGAGCTAGAATTCTACCTTGCCCACCAATCAGAAATGGTTCAGAAGTACAATGGCAGGGTCATTGTAATTAAGGACTGTGCGGTTCTTGGTGAATACGACAGCTACCTGACCGCCGACTTAGAAACGCAGAAGTATCACCAAGAAGGCACCTACTTGCTGCAAAGAGTGAGTGAAGGCGAAAAGGACTACACCACTGTCCTACACACCCCAGGAGTGGTGCGCGTATAGCTAGTCCAAGACCTCCGTTCAGTTTTGTCACCGTCAATAACGGTCTAGTAGACCGCTTGACCAATGAATGCTTTGTATCGAAGGCTTGGGACGCAAGTGCTGCGGGAACCCAGCCTGAGACATTCCCCTTTCGCGCATTGTGGGACACAGGCGCTACCCGAAGTATGATCTCACAAAAGGTAGTTGATGCCTGCGGGCTACAGCAAAAGGGGACCGGTACTATTGTCCAAGTCATTGGCGAGGCTGAGGACGTTCCACGATACCTCATTTCTCTCTACTTGCCCAACAAGGTGGTAGTACCTGAGCTCCTAGTGTCTCTCGGTAAATTCAGAGACTTCGATGTGCTTGTTGGAATGGACATAATCGGACGTGGCGATTTCGCTGTCACCAACTCTGAAGGGCAGACCAAGTTCACATTTCGCATACCTTCTCAAGGAGGCATCGACTTCGTGGCTGAGTCAAGAAAAGCCAATATACCAAGCTTGCGTTCAAGCCCCTCACAACAGACCCGCGAACGAAACCGACGCAAGCGCAAAAAGTAATAGGCCCGGATACGGCAACCTGCCGCCCAACTTTCCCTACCCAGCCTCCTGCGCGCCAACGCCCGCCGCGAAGTACGCGTTGTACAGGTTCGCGTACGCCCCGCCCGCCGACATCAGCGAGTCGTGCGTCCCCTGCTCCAGCACCTGCCCATGCCCGAGCACCACGATGCGGTCCGCGTTGCGGATCGTGCTCAGCCGGTGCGCGATGACGAAGGACGTGCGGTCCTTGAACACCTCCGTCAGCGCCTGCTGTATCAGGCTCTCGCTGTAGCTGTCGATGTTCGCCGTCGCCTCGTCCAGCACCAGGATCCGCGGGTCCGCCAGCAGCGCCCGCGCGAAGCTGATGAGTTGCCGCTGCCCTACGCTCAAACTCTGCCCTCGCTCCGACACCGGCGTGTCGTACCCTTCCGGCAGCTTCATGATGAACTCGTGCGCCCCGACAGCCCGCGCCGCCTCTTCCACCGTCTCCAGCGGCGCCTCCGCGTGGTTGTAGGCGATGTTGTCGCGGATGCTGCCGGAGAAGAGGAACGGCTCCTGCAGCACCATCGCCGTCTGCCGCGCCAGCGAGTCCTGCGTCACGTCGCGCAGGTCGTACCCGTCGATCGTGATCCGCCCGTCAGAGACGTCGTAGAAGCGGTTGAGCAGCGCCGCCAGCGTCGTCTTTCCCGCGCCCGTCTCGCCCACCAGCGCCACCGTCTCGCCCGCCTTGATGTCCAAGCTCACGCCCCGCACCACCTCGACGTCCGGCACGTAGTGGAACCGCACGTCGTCCAGCGAAACGTCGCCCCGCACCGGCGGCAGATCGACGGCGTCCGGCTTGTCCTCCACCTCCACCGGCGTGTCCAGCAGCGCGAAGATGCGCACACCGGAGGTCATCGCCCGCTGGAACTGCGTGTACTGCATCGTCAGGTTCCGAATGGGGTCGAAGAACCGCTGCACGTACAGCGCGAAGGCCACGATGACGCTGACCTCCATCGTCCCGTTGATCGCCATGCTCCCGCCGAACACCACCACCAGCCCGATGGCCACCGCCGTCAGGATCTCCACCGTCGGCATCAGCGCCGCCGAGAGCCTGCTCGCGTGGAGGTTCGCGTCCAGGTGGCCGTTGTTCACCTGGTCGAACCGGCGCATGTTGGTCTCTTCCCGGTTCAACGCCTGCACCACGCGCACGCCGGAAATGTTCTCCTGCAAATTCGCGTTCACGATGGCGATCGCCTGCCGCACCCGCATGAACGTCCCCCACGCGATCCGCTGCCACGCCACCATGATGCCGATGAGCACCGGCACCACCGTCAGCGTGATGAGCGCAAGCTGCACGTCCAGCAGGAACATCGCAAGGATGATGCCGAACAGGCTCAGCATGTCCGCCAGGCTGCTGATGACCAGGTTCAGGAACTCCTGGAGCTGGTTCACGTCGTTCTGCCCGCGTGACATGATGCGCCCCACCTCGTTCTTGTCGTAGAACGAGGTCGACAGCCGCTGCAGGTGCGCGAAGATGCGCGATCGCAGCGTGTACAGCACGCCCTGGCTCACGCGCGCCAGCGTCGTCTGGTACATGTAGTTCGCCACGAACCGCACGCAGATGTTGGCGACGAAGAGCCCCATGACCGCCGCCAGCGCGCCCACGTCGCCCCGGCTCGGCGCGTCCACCAGCTCGTCGATGCTCAACTTGATGATCCACGGCTGCACCACGATGGTCGCCGTGGTGACCAGCATCGTCAGCAGGCTCAGGATGGCCAGCCCCTTGTGCGGCATGATGTAGGTGATCAGCCGAGAGACCACGCGGTGGTTATAGAACGCCCCCAGCTCGCTTTCGTCGTCCAGCGCGCCCTCGCGCCCCATGCCGCGCCAGCCGCCGCCCCCGCCGAACCCGTGGCCGTGCCAGCCCATCGTGGCCGCACGCCCTTCCCGCTCTCGGCGGCGAGCTGGTCGATGGTCGGCTCCGCCGGCAGCAGCTGCAGCTCATACAGCTTGCGGTACAGCCCGTCCCGAGCCACGAGTTCGTCGTGCCGCCCCTGCTCCGCGATGCGGCCCTCGTCCAGCACGATGATGGCGTCGGCGCTCCGGACGGTGCTCAGCCGGTGCGCGATGACGAACGTCGTCCGGCCTCGCATCACCTCCGTCAACGCCGTGCGCAGCAGGTGCTCTGTGCTCGCGTCCACGCTGGACGTCGAGTCGTCGAGCACCAGCACCGGCGGGGCCAGCAGCACCGTCCGCGCGATGGCCAGCCGCTGTCGTTGTCCGCCGCTCAACGTGATGCCCCGCTCGCCGATCCACGTCTCGTACCCCTCCGGCTGCGAGACGATGAAGTCGTGCAGTTGCGCGATCTTCGCCGCCCGCTCGACCTCCTCGCGCGTCGTGCCGGGACGCCCGTACGCGATGTTGTCCGCCATGGTCGCCGAGAACAGGAACACGTCCTGCATCGCGATGCCGATGTTGCGCCGCAGCGACTCCAGCGTGAAGTCGCGCGTATCCATCCCGTCGATGGTGATGCGCCCGTCGGACACGTCGTAGAAGCGCGGCAGCAGGTGCACGACCGTCGTCTTCCCGCTCCCCGGCATGCCCAGCAGCGCCACCACCTGCCCCGGCTCGGCCTCCAGCGAGACGTGGTCGAGCACCGGCTCCTTGGCGTATGCAAAGGACACGTCCTCAAACCGCACGTGCCCGCGCACCCGCTCCACCGGCGCCGCGCCCTCTTTGTCCGCCACTGGCGAGGGCGAGTCCAGCACCTCGAAGATGCGCTGCCCGGCGGACACGGCCCGTGAGAAGTTGTTGAGGATCATGCCGGACATGCGCACGGGCCCTTGGATGAGGCCCAGGTAGAAGATGAACTGCGTCAGCTCGCCCGGCGTCAGCCTCCCGTTCACGATCTCCATGCCGCCGAACCATAGGATGGCCGCAGTCGCTGCCCCAAACATGATCTGGATAAACGACGAGTTGAATACCTGCTTCCGGTTGGCATTCAGGTGGGACTCGGCAAGGTCCGTGATGACCACGTCGAACTTCTGCTTCTCGTGCTCCTGCGCCCCGAACGCCCGCACGACTCGCGCCCCGGCCAGATTCTCCTGCATCACCGTCGTCATCTTGCCCGTGACCCGCAGGATGTACGTCCACACCTGCCGCAGCGAGAGGCTCACCGCCGCCGACCGGTACGCCACAATGGGCACGAACAGCAGCCCCACAAGCGCCAGCCGCCAGTTCAGGAAGAAGAGCAGTCCCGCCGCGCCGAACACCAGGATGAAGATGTTGAGCGCCCGCAGCAGCCCGCCCTGCACGAAGTTGCGTATCGCCTCCACGTCCGCCGTCGCCCGCGACATCTGGTCGCCCGTCTGCTGCCCGTCGTGGTAGCTGAAGCTCAGCCGCTGCAGCTTGTTGAAGATCGAGTTCCGCAGGTCATACGCGACAAGCTGCCCGGTCCACTCGGAGAGGTACGTCTGCCCGTACGCGAAGACGCCGCGCCCCGCGCTGACCAGGAGGATGAGCAGCGCAAGCTGCACCACCTCGGAGAAGTTGCCCCCGCGCAGCACCTCGTCGACGGTGTCGCCCAGAAGCCGGGGCACGACAAGCGCAAACCCGCTGCTGGCGATGAGCGCCGCGTAGGCCGAAGTCATGTGCCGCGGTCGCCGCCACGCCAGCCCCAGAATGCGCAGCATTATCCTCATGCACCGCATTCTACGCCCGCGCGAGGAGGGATGCCAGCGTTATGTAGCCAAATATAGCCGAGAGTATGGCCGGAATGTCGGGAACCCGGGGCCGTTACTTGTCTGAAAGCAGGCCTTCCACCTTCTCCACAAACCGGACCACGCCTGTGATGTTCTCCCGTACGGCTGTCGCGCTCATGAACTCCTCATAGAAGTTGGCATGCAACTCGCTCGCAGTGTTGAACAGGAAGCGCAATTCCAGATCATTGGTCTCACCTACTGCTAGGTCTATGGCCTTGTACAGGTCGTTGTGGTTCCGGTGCCGCCACCCTCGCTCCTCCGCCACGGCCTTGAGTATTTGGCTCGCCGCCGCCCACCCCTTTTCCGATGCTTGCAACAAGTCACCCCGCTCCAGTTCTTCCTCGGACTGGGCAAGGTAGCGGCGGCTCCGCTTGATGTATGCGTTGTTTCCCGTCGTAGTCATGTTTACCGCCAGTCGGACTTGCCGGTGAATACGTGCGCAATTGACTCGCTGAATCACGGTCTAGTTTACCGGATTGAGCGGAAGATTCGCCACCAATGGAACGTCTGTTTCCGCCCTTGGGCGCAAGCCTCCCTTCCTGTAGAATGGTGGCACCACAAGGAAGAGGCGAGCAGTGCCGGACTTCAAGGTTGTTTCCGACTTCGTGCCCACCGGCGATCAGCCGCAGGCCATCGACGCCCTCGCCGAGGGCATCCAGCGCGGCGATCGCCACCAGACCCTCATGGGCGTCACCGGCAGCGGCAAGACCTTCACCATGGCCAAGGTCGCAGAGCAGGTGCAGCGCCCCACCCTCGTCATCGCCCACAACAAGACCCTCGCCGCCCAGCTAGCTACCGAGTTCCGCGAGTTCCTCCCCGACAACGCCGTCGAGTATTTCGTCTCCTACTACGACTACTACCAGCCCGAGGCCTACATCCCCCGCACGGACACCTACATCGAGAAGGACGCCTCCGTCAACGATGAGATTGACCGCCTCCGTCACGCCGCCACCCGCGCCCTCCTCACCCGCCGCGACGTGCTCATCGTCGCCTCCGTCTCCTGCATCTACGGCCTCGGCGACCCCGAGGAGTACTACAGCTTCGTCGCCACCGTGCAGCGCGGCGAGCGCCGCAGCCTCCGCCTCCTCGTGCAGGGCCTCATCTCCATGCAGTACGACCGCAACGACATGGACCTCGCCCGTGGCCGCTTCCGCGTCCGCGGCGACACCCTCGACATCTTCCCCGCCTACGAGGAGCTCGCCCTCCGCATCTCCTTCTTCGGCGACGAGGTCGAGCGCATCCTCGAGGTTGACCCCCTCACCGGCGAGGTCCTCGCCGAGCGTGACGTCGTCGAGATCTACCCCGCCAAGCACTTCGTCACCAGCGAGGAGAAGCTGGAAGCCGCCATCCGCAGCATCAACGAGGAATTGGGCGAGCACCTCCAATGGCTCCGGCGGCAGGAGCGCGTCTTGGAGGCCGCGCGGCTGGAGCAGCGCACCCGCTATGACATGGAGATGCTCCAGCAGGTCGGCTACTGCTCCGGCATCGAGAACTACGCCCGTCACCTCAGCGGCCGCGAGATCGGCAGCACCCCCTGGACCCTCCTCGATTACTTCCCGGAGGACTACCTCCTCTTCATCGACGAGTCACACATGAGCGTCCCCCAGGTCCGCGGCATGTACCACGGCGACATCGCCCGCAAGAAGACCCTCGTCGAGTACGGCTTCCGCCTGCCCTCCGCCCTCGATAATCGTCCGCTGGACTTCTCGGAGTTCACCGAGCGCACCAACCAGGTCGTCTTCGTCTCCGCGACGCCCGGCCCCTACGAGCGAGGTCTCGTTCCCCGCGCCGTCGAGCAAGTCATCCGGCCCACCGGCCTCCTTGACCCCACCATCGAGGTCAAGCCCACCAACGGCCAGGTCGACGACCTCCTTGAACAGGTGCGTAAACGCGTCGAGATGGGTCACCGCTGCCTCGTGACCACCCTCACCAAGCGCATGGCCGAGGAGCTCGCCGACTACCTCCTTGAGATGGGCGTCCGCGTCCACTACCTCCACTCGGACATCGAGACGCTGGAGCGCAGCGAGATCCTCCGCGACCTCCGCCTCGGCGTCTACGACGTCGTCGTAGGCATCAACCTCCTCCGCGAGGGCCTCGACCTCCCGGAAGTCAGCCTCGTCGCCATCCTCGACGCCGACAAGGAGGGCTACTTGCGGTCGAGCTCCTCCCTCATCCAGACCATCGGCCGCGCTGCCCGCCACGAGGACGGCCACGTCATCATGTACGCCGACAGAGTCACCGACTCCATGCGCTTCGCCATCGACGAGACCTACCGCCGCCGGGGCCTGCAGGAAGCGCACAACACGGAGCACGGCATCATCCCCACGGGAATCAAGAAGGAAGTCCGCGACATCACGGAGCGCGTGAAGCAGATCGCTGACAGCCGGGCCGAGTACACCCCCGGCAGCCGCACCGCCCCCGCGGCGGGACAGGACCTCTCCCGCGACGAAATCGCCCGTCTCGTCCGCGAGTACGAGCGCCAGATGAAGGAAGCCTCCAAGCGCCTGGAGTTCGAGAAAGCCGCCATGCTCCGCGACCAGGTCATAGACCTCCGCCGCATCATGGCCCTCCAGGAAGACCCGCTCCTGCCCTTGGGCAGATAACCTCCTCCGCCTTCACCTCGTCATACCGGCGCATGCCGGTATCCAGAAATCCTGCCGCCAACGGCATCCCCTATTCCCCGGCCCCTGCCACTGTTCCCCCGTTCCCCTGCCCCCACCGCCGCAAACCCTAACTTGACCAACCCCATCATCAATTGACACGGCCAACCGCCGTTACCTAGAATGACTGTGACTGCAGAGAATGGAGTGAAGCAATGCGAAGCGCAACACAGCAGATGGTCATTGAGGCCCTCCGTGAGGTCTACGACCCGGAGATCCCCGTCAACGTCTACGACCTTGGCCTCATCTACGGCATAGAGATAGACCCGGAGAACAACGTCGGCGTCACCATGACGCTCACCGCCCCCGGCTGCTCCATGGGCCCCGCCATCGCCCAGAACGCCGAGTGGCGCATCGCCGAGATCGACGGCGTCGGCGAGGTCTCGGTCGAGATGGTCTTCGACCCCCCGTGGTCGCCGGAACTCATCACCGAGGAAGGCAAGAAGCTGCTCGGCATCGACTAGCCCGGAGCGGCCCCCCGTTCGTCCTGAGGCAAATCGAAGGGCGGGCCGCTTCTAGGTTCGCAACCGGCAAGCCAGGAGACGCATGGCAACCAGAGAACCTACGCCCCAGGAGAAGGCGCGCCTTGACGCCATCCGCGCGCAGTGGCAGCAGCGCCGCAAGATCAACGACCGTTTCGGCAAGATTGCCCACAAGATCGCCGTCTACAGCGGCAAAGGAGGCGTCGGCAAGACCACCGTCTCCGTCAACATCGCCGCAACCCTCGCCGCCCAGGGCGAGCGCGTCGGCATCCTCGACGCCGACATAGACTGCCCCAACATCGTCAACGCCATGAAGGTGCAGTCCCAGCCCGACTACAGGAACGGCGAGTTCACCCCCGCCACCCAGTGGGGCGTCAAGGTCCTCTCCATGGGCTTCTTCCAGGAGAACCAGGAGGAGGCCATCATCTTCCGCGGCCCCATGATCCACAACACCCTCACCCAGTTCATGGAAAACACGGACTGGGGTGAGATGGACTACCTGATCGTAGACATGCCGCCGGGCACCTCGGACGCCGCCCTCACCATCATGCAGACCCTCCCCCTGGACGGCTTCGTCGTCGTGACCGGCCCCCAGGAGCTCGCCGCCCTGGACGCCAAGCGCTCCATCAACATGGTGCGCAAGCTCAACATGGCGGTTCTCGGCGTCGTCGAGAACTTCTCCGGCGAGATCTTCGGCTCCGGCGCCGGCCAGTCCCTCGCCGACGACATCGGCGCCCCCTTCCTCGGCAACGTCGAGCTCCGCGCCGACTACCGCGACACCTCCCGCCCAAGCGTGCTCATAAGCCCCGCCGTCAAGGACGAGTACGAGGGCGTTGTCGGACGACTTAAGGAGTCCCTGGCCAACCTGGAACCTGCTTCCTGAGGAACGCTTGCTGCCACTACAACAGATCGGCACAAGCCAATTGAAGGCGCAGAGAGGCGCCCACTAGATGCGTTGCTTCCACAACACCCTCCAACTGCATATCCCCCGCCCCTCGTTCCCGGCGTCGCTCCCCGGTTCTCCGTGCCCCTTTGTGCAGCCCATGGTCTACGGGACACCATTTGAAATTGCTCGGACGTAGCCGAGCCGAAAGGCAGTCGATAGTGCACAACGTAGAAGAGACCGGCGCCCACTCGCTGCTCCACTATGCGGAGCTCCTCGACCACACCCTGATCGAGGAGTTGGAATGGTTGGCGCGACAGCTCAAGGGCGCGAACATTGCCCATGTAAACGCCACGGCCAACGGCGGCGGCGTCGCCGAGATCCTGCACTCCATGCTGCCCCTCTATCACGGCCTCGGCATCGACGCCTCATGGCTCGTCCTTCGCGGCGATGACTCTTTCTTCAGTGTCACCAAGCAGATGCACAACTGCCTGCAGGGCGGCGCATGCGGATTGACCGGCGCCGATTGGGACATGCACGCCGCATGGAACAAGTACAACGCGGAGTTCCTGACCTCCACCTATGACGCCATCATCGTCCACGACCCGCAGCCGGCCGCCCTCCGCGAGTTCGCCCCCAAGGCGGCCGAAAAGTGGGTGTGGCGCAGCCACATCGACACGTCGGCTCCCGACCCGAACTCGTGGGCCCGTCTCAGCGGCCTCGTGCACAACTTCGACGCCGCGGTGTTCAGCCTGCCCGAGTTCGCCGGTCCCGGCCTCAACGGCCTCTTCATCGACGTCATGCCCCCGGCCATCGACCCGTTCGTCCCCAAGAACGCCCCGATGACCGAATCCGAGGCGCTGTCGATCGTGGCCCGCTACGGCATTGACCCCCAGCGGCCCTTCATCACGCAGGTCTCCCGGTTCGACCCGTGGAAGGACCCCCTCGGCGTCATCGAGTGCTTCAGGCGCCTCAAGCCGGACAACCCGGACCTGCAGTTGGCCATGCTCGGCAACTTCGCTGACGACGACCCGGAGGGCCGCGTGATGTACGACAAGGTTGTCGTGGCCGCGCAGGGCACGCCGGACGTCCACATCATCCTCGGCCTGACCGACCTGGTTGGACCCTTCCAGCAAATGAGCACCGTGGTGCTGCAGAAGTCGCTGAAGGAAGGGTTCGGCCTCACGGCAACCGAGGCGCTGTGGAAGGGCACGCCGGTCATCGCGGGCAACGTCGGCGGCCTCCGCCTCCAGGTGTCCGACGGCGTCGGCGGGTACTTGGTGGACAGCATAGAGGAATGTGCGGAGCGAGTGGACTTTCTGATAAATCACAATGCGGAACGTGAAGCTCTCGGCGCCGCCGGCAAGGAGCACGTCCGCACGCACTTCCTCCTCCCCCGCCTGCTCCGCGACGAGATGCGTTTGCTGCATCAGCTCCTGAACAGCAACGGCCATTCCGCCCGGCAGTGGAGTCCGGACCAGGTCAGCAACACAAGAGAACTAGCTGGATAGCCAGTAGCGGCGCGAGGTTTGCTGCAGGGCAACTGGGGCTTCTCGCAACCCGCGCGCCGCCTTTGTCGTCTCCCTTGCGTCGTGGTACATCCTTATACGCCCCATCATTGGGAGCCATAACGATATAATTCGCGTGAGGTGAGCCCCGAATGGAATTGGATCTGAACCTGCCCGGCGCGATCGCCCTGTTCCTGGGCGCGTCCGCCGTCGTCGTATTCTCCGCCATCGCCCTCGCCCGCGCCGGCGACGTCATCGCCGAGCGCACGGGGCTGGGACACCTCTGGGTCGGCTCCCTCCTCATCGCCGGCGCCACGTCGCTGCCTGAGCTCGTCACCAACGTCACCGCCGTCCGTATCGACAACCCGGGCCTCGCCGCCGGCAACATCCTCGGCGCCAACATGCTCAACGTCAGCAACCTCGCCATCATCGCCGCCGTCTTCGGCGGCCGCGAGATCTATCGCCGACTCTCCAAGGGCCAGGAGTACCTCGCCATAGAGGCCTTCATCCTGACAGCCCTCGCCGCCACCTACGTCCTGATCGGCTCCGACTCCAACTGGTTTGGCGTCACACCAGCCGCCATCTCCATCATCGTCATCTACCTCGCCGGCTCCCGCGTCCTCTACGTCGCCAGCAAGAGCGGCGCCGCCGCCGAGGTGCAGGGGGACGCCCCCGACAAGTCGCTGCGCTGGGGCTGGAGCGTCTTCCTCATCAGCGCCGCCTTCGTCGCCGTCTCCGCATGGGCCCTCGCCTTCAGCGCCGACGCCATCGCCGACGAAACCGGCATCTCCGCCAGCTTCATCGGTGTCCTCGCGGTTGCCATCGTCACCACGCTCCCGGAGCTCACCGTCGGCATCACGTCCATCCGCATCGGCGCGCCGGAGATGGCGATCGCCGGCCTCTACGGCAGCAACGCCTTCAACATCGCCATCCTGGCCGTCGCCGACCTCGCCTACGTCGAGGGCTCACTCTTCGGGTCGCTCGAAGAAAGCCATGTCATAGCGGGCGGCTTCGCGGTGTTGCTCATGGGGATCGGACTCTTGCAAATGCGGATGCGCCGGACCCTCAAGTACTTCTCCCTGACGGAGCCCAGCACGATACTCATTGTCGCCATCTACCTGGTGGGGCTTTCCCTCGTCTTCCGCGCGGGTTAGGCGGCTGCGCCTGGAGCCGCGAATGAAACGTCGTTCGCCGAGGCGAGGCTCGCCAACAAGTTGCACCCTACCCAGCCTCCGCCTCCTCCTCGTCTTCTACCGGGTTCTTGCGCCCCGATCGCCCGCTCCGGAACGCCGGCACCAGCAGGATCGGTGCAATGAGCGTCGTCACGACGGTCATCAGGATGGCGACGCCGAAGAGCTCGATGTCGATGACACTGCGGGAGAGGCCAATCCCCGCGATGATCAGCGCCACCTCGCCGCGCGGCAGCATGCCGAGGCCCACGCGCCATGCGCCGCGGCGGTTGAAGCCCACCGTCAGCGCGGGCCCGCCGGCCCCGAAGACCTTGCTCACGATGGCAAGCGCCGTGAGGACAAGGCCGAAGCCGAGCACGCCGCCGATCGCCGACAGGTCCACAAGCATGCCCATGACCACAAAGAAGATGGGCACCAGGAAGTGGTAGACGCCCATCATGCCGTGTTCGATCCTCTGAGCCAGCGGCGTGTGCGCCAACCCGAGGCCCACGGAGTACGCACCGATGATCATCGCGAGCCCAAAGGACTCCGCCAGCCCCGCGCCAAGCAGCGCGATGCCCAGGGCCAGCGCCAACGGCGCGCCCGTATCCCGAAACCATCCCACCGCCTTCGAGATCCACCCGGCAAGCAGGATCATCACGCCCGTCAGCACGATCCAGAAGCCCACCGCCTTGGCCGCGATCAGCCCGAGTTCGCCGGCCTCCACCGCGCCCGTCTCCGACATCGCCACTACGACAGCCAGCACAAGAATGCCGAGCACGTCGTCCACCACCGCCGCCGCGATGATGGTCACACCTTCCGGCGACCCCATCCGCCCAAGGTCCCGCAGCACGCGCGCCGTAATGCCGACGGACGTGGCCGTCATGATCGCGCCCATGAACAGCGCCTTCGGGTCCAGGAAGTCGTCCGCGTAGCCGAAGTACACCGTTGCCCCCGCGCCCAACGCGAACGGCACGACTACCCCGCCGATGGCCACCGCGCTTGCCGGACCGGCGTATCTCAGGAATTGTTTCAGGTTCGTCTCCAGCCCCACCGCAAAGAGCAACACCACGGAGGCGACCTGCGCAACAGTCCAGACCTCTGTTGAAATGTTGTGTGAGTGTTGGCTGATGGGGTGGATTGCGGGGCCAAACAGCGGCTCTAACCCAAAGAGGCCGATGCCCCCGAGCGCAAAGGGGCCGATGATGATGCCCGCTGAGAGTTCACCAAGGACCGGGGGAATGCGGAGGTATCGTTCAGAAATCTCGCCCGCTATTTTCGCAGCCGCCAATATGACGGCCAACTGCAGGACTACGCGGGTGATTATATGTACGAGCTCTTCACCTTCCATGTGACGCGCTCGGCATAGGCGTTCCAGTCCTCATCGCTCTGAATTGGGTTCAGACAGATGCCGGATGGCAATACAGCCGCATTATAGCACCATCAACTATTGCCTCTCGACCGGCGCCTGCCCGCCCCTAGAAGCCGCACGGCACGTCGAGCTCCGCGCAGGTGGTGCGGAACCATTCCACAACCTCCTTGTGCAGTGGGATGCCCCGCGTCGTCCGCTCCTCCGTGTTCTCCGCCTCGATCTGCCCCGGCGCCAGCACCCGGTCGTGCCCCGGCGCCGGCTTCGTCGACTTGAGCGTCCGTAGGAAGTCGTCCATCGTCTGCTTGAACTCCCCCACGTCGCTGAACGCGTCGATGTCGTACGCCGCGACGTAGTGCGCAAAGCCCCCCGGCGCCGCGCGCGTGTTCCGCGCCGCGAACCCGAAGCCGCCCATCACCGTGCTCAGGATCTCGACCACGCACGCCAGCCCGTACCCCTTGTGCGACCCCAGCTCCCGCAGCGAGCCTGCCGGCAGCGAGAGGAAATCGTCCGGCACCGGGCCCGGCTCCATGATGGGCGTACCCTCCATGTCCGCGACCATCCCGCCCGGCAGGATCGCCCCCAGCCGTTTCGCAATGCGGAACTTGTTGACGGCAACCACGCTCGTCGCGATGTCCAGCACGAAGGGCGGCTCGTCCAACGCAGGCACCGCCACCGCGATGGGGTTCGTCCCCAGCCGCGGCTCCGCGCCAAACGTCGGCAGCACCTGCGGCGGCGCCGCCGACATGCACACCCCCACCATGTCGTGCGGCAGCGCCATCATCGCGTGGTACGCCGCCATGCCCACGTGCCCGCACCGCCCCATCGTCACGACGCCCATGCCCGTGTTCCGCGCCTTTTCGATTGCTATCTCCATCGCCTTGGGCGCAATGATGATGCCAAGCCCCTCGTCGGCGTCGATGTTGGCCGTCGACGGCCGGTCGCGCACCACGCGCCACTCCGGCTCCGGCTTGATCCGCCCCGTCTGGTAGCCGGTGATGTAGTTGCGCAGCATGTTCGACACACCGTGGCTGTCCACACCCCGGACGTCCGCGAGCACCAGCACATCCGCCGCGAGCGCAGCGTCATCCGACGGCACGCCCATCTTCTGGAACAACGCCGTCGTGACCGCGCGCAGGTCCTTCTCCCACACCCGGACGCAGTCCTCCTCCCGCAGTACGAAGCTCTCCAGCATCCCGCCCCTCCGGTCTTGTTATTGCCAGCACGTCCAACCCCGTTTGCCCTGAGCCCTAACCCCAACCTCCATTCCGGCGAAAGCATGCCCCGTACCCCGACACGGGGCCGGAATCCAGCTCGCGGACAACCCCTTCCCCCTCAGGCGGGAGGATGCGATGGGGGGGTCC
>JAPONS010000043.1 GCA_026713825.1 Chloroflexota bacterium
AACCTGGAGAACTTCCAGACCAGAATCTCCCGGAAGGGAGCGTTGGTCCTGCCGGCCTCGTCGATCATCTTGCGGAACTCGGGGCGGTTGGCGACGCGCCCGCTCTCGGCCTCGTCCACATACTCGCGGGCGACGGCGTAGCCGTTCTTCTCGGCGTAGTCCCTGAGCGCCCGCAGCTGGGCGGCCACGGACAGGTCCACGTCCTGGCGGTCGCTGGAGACCCTGGCGTAGAGGGCCACCGGCGTGTAGTCGTGTCGTTCACTCATCTGTTGCTCCTCCTGGTATCTTCCTGTTCGGTCTGGCGTGAGCGCCGCATCTCCATCCTCTCCTGCCTGCGCCATTCCCTCTCCTCCAGGTAGAGGCGGAACGCCTCGCGCAGAAGCTCGCTCACGGTTCTGCCTTCCTCTTCCACCACCTGCCGGAGCTGTTGATCCATCTCGGGCGGCAGGGATAGAGTGATGGTCTTTCTGTTCCTCGGCATCTCATTTGTCCTTGTGGTCACACATGGTCTTACCCTTATCATGAACGAACCGGGATGCCAGTGTCAAGGGGCGCATGGAATGGGAGCCGGACAGTAGGCAATGGAGTCTCCCATCAGACATCACAAGGGTTGCCAGGTCTAGTGACCTCCGTCAGACGACAACTAGGGCGCGTGTCTTGGATTCAACGATCGCGAAACCTATGTGCCAAAGGTCTCGACTCAAACCCTCAGATGAACTCAGTGCGGTCACTTGGTCTTCCGACACAGTCAGGTCTTTCTTCCGAATCAACCTAAGTTCCGGCTGTGCCTCTTCCGCCATCCCCTTTTCGACGAACACCGTATGCAATGCATCAGCGTGGTCGTCGAGTATTCGTTGTTCTTGCTCCAATTCGTGCAGCAATTTATGCGCCAGGAACCGACACAACGTGCTGTGCCCATCGGCTGTAGTACCCCATCCGAGCGGGGCGATGGCGTTGCCGGCGATGTTATGGACCAAGTTTGCGTTCTTCCGGCGGAGTTCCCGCTTTTGCATATCGGTTATCGTATCGCCCGTTACACCTCGCAGCACGCGGCTTGCCGTCAATTCCGGCCAGTTTCTGTGAACGATAGTCAGAAGGTCTTGTCGCACCCATTGCAGCCGGTCGGGGTCGGTGTGGGGCCTCACGTCGACGAAAAAGGTGTCCTGATCTGCCACTATCGCGAAGAGTAGCCAGTCAGTACGTTCGACGAAGCCATTTCGGCCAACGTTGCGACTGAGGTGCAGATGATGCATGGCGTAGTCCCACAACAGTCCGTCACTCTTCTCTGTATAGTTCACCCTATCGGTTAGGTACGGAAGCACCGCTTCACCGCTTTCGAAGAGATGTCGTAGGTAGAATACCGTCCTCCACGCTTCTACCGCCTTGGTACTGCGTCCGGGATCCTTGCCACGAACAAGATTTCCCAGGGATTGGTGAATCTCTTCTGAGAAGTGGACCGTGCGGGTAATGGGCTCAATCCTGCGGATTCGCATTTCGAAGTAGCGGCTGGCCAAGTCATCAACGTCAGCATACCGGGGAAAGGAAACACCCTGTGCGGTGAAATCCGAGACGATGGCCTGGGCTAGGTCAGACAGGAAATCCATACTGATACCAATTTCACTTCATGCAACGAAAATCACGTTCGGTGGTCTACGTCGGGGCCAACCAACAGGCGCCTTAGTACGTCCTGAATTTCCGAGAGTGAGCAGATGCGGATGTCGGCGTTGTTGGCGTATCGAGTAACACTTATGGCCGTGTTCTCAATCACCGAATCTGGGACACATATCACTCCCTTCGCACCCAGAGCATCCACGTAGTCGAGTACCTGCTCTACAGCCCCGGGAAGCACCTGTCCTCGCTTGACCTCTATAACCACTAACCTTTTCTCGTGTTCAAGCAATAGGTCGGGTCTCATCGTGGTGGGACGTGACCGTCGCCCAAGAAGCCGATGTTTCAGTCCGCGTTCGTACGAGAACGCGCGCTCACGAGTAGCGTTGAATCCAAGTTCTCTAGCTACTTCAAGGATTCTTGAGGTCATTTGTGCCTCTGACATTTCAAACATGACGGTTACCCTCCAAAGACTGTTGCGCCAATCCATCCACTTATTGCCGCGGCCAGCAACGTAACCGCTATCCACCAAAGGGAGCCTTTGACGCTGGCTATCAGCGACTTGCGAAACAACAGACGGTGCAATGGATTTTCGCTTTTGTTTCTAAGAGTTATGAGGTCCACGGAAACGGAGGTGTCAAATGACACGATAATTAAACTCATCAGGGCACATAGCGCGTACACGCAATCAAGGATCCTGCGCCCTACGATCCTCACCACCCAGTCCTCGGTGATGAAAATGCCCGTATCTTGGAGCATGACTCTGAAGACAAAGAGGGATCCCATGTCGTCTCGAGGGAGCAAGCCCTGAGCTATGTGGGAAGGCATTTCCGTCAGAGTGCCCTCATCCAACAGCGCAAGTCGAGCCGCTGAGTCGAGGTCCGGCTTGACAGGAACCCTCAATCGAAACTCTAGAGTTTCCATGCGCTCCACCAACAGTCGTACTTGGAAAGGGTCTGGTCGTTCATTCCATGCATCGACAATCTGACACTGCCGGATGGGACTGCCTCGGTCCAGGGGTAGACGCAGGGACCAAACACTCGGCGATTCTCTATGGTCAGCTGGCCGGCAGGTTCCCTGGAAAGCGCTCCGATGGTTCGTGTTTGTTCCAAGCTTATTTGCCTCGCGCAATGTCGACCTGGTGCTGAATCCATCTGTCGAGTTCAGTCGACGCGGACAAGATTGATTCTTCAAGGTACGACATGCCCTCACGGAGAGATTGGTACAAGTCCAAGGCGGTGAGGGGGTCACGTTCTCGCTCAACGGCGTTAGCTCGGACCATCCACCTCTCATGGGGAAGTGACGAGTGACGCTGCCGCCATTTCGCCTCCAACTCTGTTGCCACACGGCTGAAACCTTGTCGATAATTGGGGTCTACCCACAAGCCATCTACGTCTTCACGTTCAAGAGCTTCCGATAGGTCTCGCTGCCACTGCGCGACCTCTAGCATCTTGTCCGCGTCGAAGCTGAAAGGGTTTTCTCGGATTAAGAAACCGAACTCATCCGTCACTGACTTGATGGATTTCCTTGCACTGGAAGCAAGTGTTTCGGGCAGGTCGGAGACCCCGGCAGGAAGCGCGCTCCGTAATTTGTCGGCCAAGTCGGCCTTGTCAACATCGAAGGCGAGTAGTCGGCCGTCTTGCACTGGGAAGTAACGCTTCGCCACATCAGTGTACTCGTCGTTGGAAGAAAATGTGGGGCCGAAGAAGCCCTTGTTTCCCAATCGCGTGAATAGGTCACAGGAAAGCAAGAAGTATTGCATCGCAAGGGGCCGCATTATCTCGTCATGAGTCAGTCCGACATGGTAGAGCTCATTTCTGTAGTCATGGGCAATCGCAATGAACCGCCTTTCCTTCGCCGTGATGTCCCCCATGCCTTCTAGGACTTTAAGCTTGCCATCTAAGAAGATTCCCTTGGCCTGCAACCGCTGTTTCGACGTCATCACATCTTTTTTCAAGTCTTCCGAGAATTGAAGGTGGTCTCCCGATGTTCTTTCTTCATTGATGGCTTCGTGCGCTTTCCATAGACCCGATGCCATGCTGTCGAGCCCCAATCGATCCGTGCATTGACGATGCAGCATAAGCTCGGTGGCATTGTCGACCAGTATCAAAGCCAGACGATTGTTTATCGGATGGTCTGTCGCCAGTTCCCTTGTGGCACGATCCAGTTGTTCAACTATGGTCACGATGTATCTCACGGCTTCACCTAGCTGGAACTCTCATCTGGTTTTCCAGTTTGCCAGTATCCAATCACGGTATAGGCAAAGAGCTTGATGCCCATTAGGACGAAAATCAAGAAGCCCACGTAGGCTACGGATGCTATTAGCCACGGCATCGTGGGCACCTTGTCTCCGAGGTGTTGCTCGACCTGTTTAGGCGCATGGCAACTATGGGCCGCAACGAGATCAATACAAGGAACAAGAACCCAACGTAGAAGACTACGACTCCGACATTGGGATCACTGGTGAACAGGTTGCCTACCAATGGTAGCCAAGCAGTGAAGATGCCGACCCAAACAAATATCGGAGAGAGGAGTGAAATCCCAATGCCTACCTGAGCTGCCCACACCGGAGATTTTCGCCATACTGAGGCAGCCAGCAGGGCGAACGCGATTACAAAGAGAATTGCGCTCAATGGCAAATGGAGCGAGCTCAAATGTGGGGCGACCCAGTCCTGCACGAAGTAAGCCCACTGAATTGAGGATGGCTCACCGCCTCTTGCGACACCCGAGTCCGATATGTGTATGTGCCGCGCCAGCAATATCAGAAGTGCGCCTACGAAGGCCGTGAGAGAATTGTTGTACAGCCAGTCTCGCTGTAACCCCAATCGGTCCATCTGGGCTTCCTGGACGGCTCTGGCTGAAAGCGCTCCTAGGCGACTCATCAACGATTGACGCCAAGTCAATAAGTGGTTCATTCCTGACTAGCCTCCTGCCCCATCAACGCGCCCCGCTACACCTACGGGACCGCGCCGTCCTGGGACCACATCAACTGGCGTGGGAATCAGCCACTCCGATCCGGTCTTGGTCGCTCCTCGCACCCGGCCATCCCGGGCCAACTTTCGCACTCTGCGTTCAGAGACGCCCAACCTTACGGCCGCCTCCTTCACAGTCACGTTAGCGACATCATCGGTGGCGGCCTCGGATGCGAGCTCGAACTCGACGGGGCTCGGCTCGGTGAGGGCGCTCATCTCGTGGATGAGAAACCCGATGACCTCTCCGTCGTCATCCAGCCTCTTGAGGATCCGCTCGTCGCTGGTGGGGGTGAAGTACCCCTCCCTGAACGCCCACAGCACCTCAAGCATGTCCCCCTCGTGATCGTAGGATACAAATACCTTCTTGGTCGTCATGCTCACTCTCCTTTGATGCTCCGACTCAGGTAACCAGTAAGAACGAAGGAGTAGCCGCTCTCCGCCTTCACCACGAGGCAGATGTAACGGTTCCTGCTCCGCAGGTCCGGGTTGAGCCGGTAGTAAAGCTGTACCGAGGTACTGGATCTGGAGGGCCTCACCATATCCGGGCTGGCGAGCGTCTCGGCGAACCTGTGCACCTGGAAGGCCATTTCAGGATGCCTTCGCAGGATGTGGCCGAGCCGCTCTTCGGTGAGCCTGACCTCGTTTCCATGCTCATCGGTGAAGCGCCGCACGCCGGACCCCATCACCAGATACCGTACCGTAAAGTATACCGCTCAACGGCGTAGACCGGCAATAGATTGCCTCCGTGCCTTGTGGTAGGGGCGTTCATCGTCTCTCCTCCTCGCCGCCGTCCTCGTCCTGCGACCGTTCCGCCTCCTCCTCCATGTAGGAGCGGATGGCGACGCGGGCCAGGATGCGCAGGCCCTTCAGGACCTTCTCCCGCTGCCTGGGGGTGTAGGACGACAGCAGCGCGTCCAGCGAGTCGCCGGGGCCGTCCTCGCCGGGCATCTTTCGTCTCCTCTTGTCTTCGTTGTCTCTCATTGGTCACAGTCGCAGCGGCTTCTTCCCTGGGGCCGCTGGCCTCTCGTTGCGGGTTGTGCGGCTGGGCCGCCGGAGCCGACGGAATGGGCGGGCTCCGGCGGCATCCAGCCGTCTCAGGCCCCGCCGTGCCGCCGATGCGCCATCGCCCGGCGGGGCCGCTTGCCTAGTTGTCCTCCTTGAAGAAGCTCAACTGGAAGCTCTCGGTCACGAGGATCGCCATGCCTCCGGGCATCCGTTGCGCGAAGCGGAAGAGGGCGTGCATGGCCCAGCCTCGGGGCTCGACGCCGTTGCGCCAGCGGTGAACCAGCTTGGGGTCCACGCCGATGGCCCTTGCGAAGGCTGCCCACGTGAGGTTGCTGACCTCCTTGAGGCGTTCGAGGCGCTTGGGGAAGTCCTCCGCCAGCACCGCTGCCTGTAGGGCCAGGTCCTGCTCCTCGTTGAACTGTTCGGTAGTCCCGTCGAAACGGGACGAATCGTTATGGTTCGTCATCTCTAACCTCCATCGTGAAGCGTTGGTCGAGGTCGTCGAAACCCAGGGACCTTGCGAAGGCGGCCCACGTGAGGCCGCTGACCTCGTGCAGGCGTTCGAGGCGCTTGGGGAAGTCCTCCGCCAGCACCGTTGCCTGCAAGGCCAGGTCCTGCTCCTCGTTGAACTGTTCCGTGATCCCGTCGAAACGGGACGAATCGTTATGGTTCGTCATCTCTAACCTCCATCGTGAAGAGTTGGTCGAATCCGTCGAAACCCAGGGCCTTGAGCATCCGGCGGCGAATGCGACCGGAGGGTGTGCGCTCCCCGTTGACCAGCATCGAGATGTAGCCGGGGCTGACCCCGGCCTCCCTGGCGAGCCAGTTCTGGGAGCGATTCAGCAACGTGAGCCGCTCCCAGAGGGCCGCCGTGTTGAGCCGGACAACGGTCCGTCCTCCACGCCTCCGGGGGCCTTTCTTCCTGTTGTGATATTCCTGTGAACACATTGCAATCCATCTCCCCTCGGGGAAGGGAGCGCGAGCCGTCGCGCCGCTTCCCCGATGTCAGTCGTTGGTCATTGCGGCGGCACGGCCTGGGGCGACTGCCAGTCGCCCGGGGCGCGCCATGCGCGTCCCAGCGGCCCCAGCCGCTCGATGGCGGCCCTGTGGGAGACCCACAGGGGCACGTTCACTCCCCTGGCCTGCATCTCGTCCCGCGCCAGGCGCAGGAAGTGGGTGTGTGCGATCTCGTCGTCGAAGACGATGAGGACCGAGGGCCGGGCGCCGTGATCGTCGGTGGGCCGGTGGGAAGAGAAGTAGCGCAGATAGGGCGCCAGGCGCTCCGACATGGTCGAGGGCCGCACGGCCCTCCGCTCCCACTCCAGCATGAAGGGCCACGTGGTCTCGCCCCTGCTTAGCACGCCGAAGGCGTCGGGGTTGACCGAGCGCATCCCTTCGCCGTGCCTGAAGTGGCGCGAGGCCCTGCGGGGCGGGTCGACCTGGGAGACCTCCCAATCCAGCAGGCCCGCCTGCACGGTCATGGCGGCCAGGAAGGAGTGGACGGCGGCGGTGTGCTCGACGTTCCTGAGCAACTGGCGGCTCCTCGCGCCCCGCACGTTGTCCCAGACGTATGGGGTGCCGGGGAACAGGGGAGCGGCGCTCCACCGCTTCTTCGCGATGGCCACGGACGTCCGGTCCCTGCGGGCCAGGAGCGCCAATGCCCGGTCTGTGAGGGCCATGCGTCCGCTCCCGGCGATGGGCCGGGTGACGAGGCGGAACCCTTCGAGGGGGGTCACCAGCTGGGAGGCCCTGGGGATCGAGACGGCCATGAGTCCCGCCAGGTCCGTCAGGGTGATCCAGGGCCAGTCGGATATGAGGTCGAGGGCGCGCTTTTCGGCGGGCTTGAGGGTGGCGGGCAGCAGATAGTCGGAGACCCTCCATCCCGGACCCTCGACGGAGAGGTCGGCGGGGACCGAGGCCATCCGGGGCTCGTCCTCGTCGGGAAGGAGGCTTCCCCTCTCGATCCGGTCGAGGACTGAGCGCAGCTCGACGGAGGCGTTGACTGCGGGCGGGCTCCACACCGGGTCGTCCGGCGACGCCGCGACCGCCTCGCGTTCGAGGGCGAGGTAGAAGGGAACGGGGGCGCCGGACAGTGTCCTGCGGACGTGCCTGAGCCGCACGTCGTCGGCCATCAGCACGATCACGGCTCCGGGGAGCGGCCCCTGGCGCAACCTCCACATCCGGTCGGAGAACCCGGTCCTGTCGGCGGTGAGCCCCTGCCTGACGATGCCGACGGCGCCGCCTCCGGGAATCTCGATGGGGGCGTCCAGTGTCGAGGCCCTGTACCACCGGAACCGTATGGGGTATGCGACGCCGGAGACGGCGACCGCCAGCCGGTAGATCGCGGCGAGGGAGTCGAGCCTTCCCATCAGGTTGCGCCGCCACTCGGCGGAGAGGGGGCGGTCGCGGACGAGCTCGTCCAGGGACGTATCTTCCTGTTCGGCGAGCCGCTCCAGCCCCGCGGCGGTGAGGTGGAACCGCTGGGTCGATGAGGGAAAGAGGGGGGTGGCGTGGGGTACGGCGGCGCAGAAGCCGCCGGAGTCCAGCCGGTCGACAGCCTCGTGGACCGCGGCCTTCGACCAGCCGGTGACGGCCACCAGCTCCGCCCGGTCGAGGAAGGGCATCGACGCCAGGGCTCGGAGGGTCTGGGCTTCACATCCTTCAGCTCTCACTGCTCGGCCTCCTCTTCCGTCGCCTCCTTGCCGGCGGCCTTCTCTTCCGTTTCCCCGCCGTCCTTCTCCAGGTCGGCCGCGCGGTCCTTGAAGTCACGAACCTTCTTCCGGTTGGCGGACTCGGAGTCCTCCAGGTCCCGGGCCGTCAGGGTGTAGGAGGAAGCTTCGCTGCGGATTTGCGCGGCGACGGCGGGGTCTCCCTCCTCCGGCTTTCTGACCATCATCGAGAAGGCGGGCATCCGCTCCTTGCCCACGGTGGCGCGGACGTAGCAGTGGTGGACGGGGAGGGACGTGATGTCGTCCTCGCTCACCCGCTCCTTGCCCAGCTCCCACACCAGCGTCCGGGCGTCGTTGCCCGCCACCTGGAAGACGGCGAGGCAGCCCACGTTGGCGAGCAGGGTGTCGCGCATGGTGCGGGAGAGGTCGTCGAGCTTGGCGAGGCTCTGGGTGGCGAGGATGAAGCTCGCCCCGAACTTCCCAAGCTCGGACAACATGCTTTCGTAGTCCACGCCGGGCATGGACTGCATCTCGTCCACGACGATCAGCGCGCCGCGCCGCTGGCTGAGCGCCATGCTCTCCTGCTCCCGGATCACCGAATCGACCAGGTTGAGAAGGGACGCGCCCACCAGGGCGGCCACGTCCCTGCCCACGGCTCCCTGGGCGGTGGAGACCAGCAGAACGCCGCCGCTGAGGATGGTGTCGCGCAGGTCGATGGTGGAGCGGCGCTGGCCCAGGATGGCCCGCGCCCGCTTGGAGGATGCGTAGTAGGAGAGGCGGGTCTGCACGGGGGCGAGGGCCTCGGCGCGGTACTGCTGGTGCCAGCTTCCGAAGTCCCTGGCCCACCACTCAAGGAGGTAGGGGTCCTCGATCCTCCTGAGCACGCCTTCCCGGAACTTCTTGTCCGAGAGGAGCTTGAGGCCGTCGAGGATGGTGTGCTGGCTGCCCTCGTCCGTCTCGGGGTGCTCGTTGGCCTCGTGGAGGGTCTTGACGGTCTGTTCGAGGATGGACTGCATCCTCGGCCCCCACTGCTCCCACAGGCCCCTGGCGACGCGCACCACCGAGTCGGCGGTGCGGTCGCGGTCGGCGAAGATGCGGGTGTCCAGCAGGTTGATGCCCGGCGCTCTCCGCTGGTCGGCCAGGTCGATGAGCCGCACCCGGTCGACCAGTGCTTCGGGGACGTGTTCGAGGATGCCCGCCACCAGGTCGGCATGGGGGTCTATGACGACGATGGCGTCCGGGTCCCTGCCCTCGGCCTTCTCCCGCATCTTGTGCGTGACGAGGTGGTGCATGAGGGTGGACTTGCCCATGCGGGTGCGGGCCACGTAGAGGTGGTGCCTCTTGAGCAGGTCTTCGGGGAATCGGATGGGACGGGGCTTGCCGGCCGTGGTGTCCCCCACCAGCGCGCCGCCCCTGACGCCCTTGGCGAACGGCAGGAGCGACCTCGCGCCGGACCGTTCCACCAGGGGCGTCTCGTCGCCCGCGCCGGGCGGGTGCCACAGGCAGGCGATCTCCCGGACGCCGAGCACGCTGCGCCCGCCGAACAGGCCGGGGCCTGCGGGGTGCAGCATCTCTGGGTCGGGTGCGGCGGGCCGGACCCTGCCGACCTTGAACCTGGCGCCCGCGGGGTTGTCGAAGTGGCGGTAGGCGGCGGCCACCGGACCGAGGAGCTCGCCTGCCCGCTGGGGCCTCGTCCCTGCGGGCAGTATCGCCGTGACCTGGAGCTCGGCGTCGAAGGCGATGCGAGAGACCTTTTCGCGTATGAGCAGCGGGTCCTCGACCCGGCTTCTGGCCTTCTTCCAGCGGTGCCATGCCCAGCCGCCGACCGCCAGGCCCAGGGCCATGCCCGTCCCCAGCAGAGCGGCCTTCCATATCTCGCCGTCCTGCACCCACAGGTAGCCCTTGAGGGCGGCCAGCGCCCCGATGCCGAGGACGGCCATGGTGATGCCGTCCATCTGCAGGGGCTTGGTCTGGAAGGTGTAGGCGGGTTCCCGCGGCTCCATGCCGGGCTGCTTGTGGGCCTTTTCGAGATGTCCCTGCGACCAGTCGGGGCCCAGGGAGCGCAGCAGCAGCCGTGCCACGATGCGCTCACCCCTGCTGATGTTGGACAACGCGCCCATCATGGCGATGAGGGGATCTGAGCCGGGGTCGAGCAGGTCGTCGTCCCTGAAGGTCCTCAGCGGCACGTACTCGGGGCCGTCGGCCCGCAGGGTCATGCTCCACGCCTGCTCGCCCTCTTCGAGCCTGAGCGGGTCTTCCTCCGGGTCGAGCCTCTGGATGCGGGCCTGGGGGTAGTGGGCGGAGAGCTGGCCGCGCACCACCTGGTCGTCGAGGCAGCGGGCCATCAGGGTCACGCCGTCCATGTCTGCGGCCAGCTCCAGGGAGAAGGGCTCCGGGACCGCGATGGAGCCGAGCATGTTCTCCACGCCCAACAGGGTGCGCTCCCCGGCCCTCGGCGGCGTCACCGTCAGCAGGACGGGTCTCTTCTCGATGTCATTTCCAAACAGGATTTCCCTGGGGTTCAACTTCATAGGTGGATGCCTTCCTTTCTCTGTCGAAGTCCTGTCTCTATCGGTGTCCGGGCCGCCATTCGATGACCTCCGTCTCCTCCGGGGTGGCCTCGATGCGGACTGGGAAGCGGTTGCCCCTGGCGAGCAAGAGCCCGTCTCCACGGGGGCACGAGAGCAGCCAGCGCTGGAGGTCCTCGGGCAGGTCGAAGGCATCGCCCACGGTGCTGATCGCCGCCGCGTCCTGCTGGAGCAGGAGCTTGAAGGCGGCGTTCTGGAGGAGCGCCCTTCCCGAGTGGCCGGTGATGGTGCGGGAGGAGTCCTCGGAGAGAAGGTCCTGCACGTCCTGGGTGATGAACTGCAACCCCAGCCGGTGTTTCCTCGCCCGCTTCGCCATCGAGACCATGAAGGCCGCGCCCTCGGGGTGCTGCATGATCGACCACACCTCGTCGACGACCAGCAGCCTCGGCTTGGGGTCGTGGGCGGCGGCGGCCCACACCGTCTCGGTGCAGACCATCGCGGCGGCGGGGCGCAGCTCGGGCTCCAGCAGCCGAAGGTCGAAGACCGTCACCAGGGCCTCGTTGCCCAGCAGGTCGTCGCCCTCGTCGGAGAGAAGGTGCCGCAGGCTGCCGGTGGCGAAGGGCCTCAGCAGCCGTGCGAGTCCGGGGTCTCCCGCCTCGTCCTCCTGAAGATACGAATAGAAATCCCTAAAGCCGGTGCGCTCGCGGGGCTGGGCGTAGTAGCCCGCCAGGGCGTGGTCGAGGGACGCCCTGCGCTCCGCGCCAAGACTCTCGCCGACCATCACCTCGATGAGCCGTCGCAGGCTGCCGATGCGCTGGAGCATCTCCTCGGAGTCGCCTCGCTCGATGACGAAGGGGTTCATGCCCTCGCCGGGGACGCCTGGACTGAGCACTCGCCCGCCCGCTGCACGGGCCATGTCCGCGTACTCTCCCTCGGGGTCGATGACGTAGGCGGTCACGCCTCGCGTCAGACCCCTCAGCACGCCGAGCTTCGTCGAGAAGCTCTTGCCGCTTCCCGATCTGGCGAGGACGGCGGTGTTGGCGTTCAGGTGTGTCCCGTCCCAGGGGTCGTAGACCACCGGGGAGCAGGCCCGCATGTCGATGCCGTAGAGGGTGCCTGAGCGGGTGTCCAGGTCCGGCGGCGAGAAGGGGAAGAGGCGGGCGATGCTGGAGGTGTCGAGGCTGCGCCACTCGGCCACGGCGTTCAGGGCCAGGGGCAGCGTCGATAGCAGCCCTTCCCTTTGCCTGAAGGCCAGGTTGTCGAGCTTGCCGAGGGTGGCGGCGAAGTGGGCCTTCGCCCGCTGGGTCATCTCCTTCAGCGCCGCCTCGTCCTTCGCGTGAAGGGTCACGGATAGGGACGCATGAAAGAGCCGCTCCTTTCCCCGCTGCACCTCGTCCCTGAGACGGGTGATGTCCTCCAGGGCGATCTCCGCCTCCGGGGACATGGTGCGTCCCCGCTTGAAGGAGAGGGACTGCGCCGACTCGAACCTCACCTTCTGCCACTCCAGCGTGCGGGCCGCCTGCTCAGCGGGTATCGGGCCGACGTGGACGGCAAGGTCCATCGGCGCTCCCGCCGCCATGAGTCCCTGGAGGAAGCCGGGGGGCAGCGAGCGGGGCCACTTGCCCAGGTGAAGGGAGCGCAGGAGGCGGTCTCCGACGCGCAACTCACGGCGTCTGACCTCGGCCTCAACGGTTGCGTCCTCGTCGAAGTCGGAGGGCGAGCCTCCAAGCGCCGCCGACACGAGGAACATCCGAAGCTGGCGGCCTCTCAGGGAATGGACGGAGAGCCCGGCCCTTGCAAGCAGCCCCCGCAGGTCGTCGACCCGCCCGAACTCGCAGACTGCGTAGAAGCGCCGGTCGAGTATGCCGTCCCTTGCCTCAAGATCGCTGAGCAGGTGGCGGAGGGACTCGGCCGCCGCCTTCGTCTGCGGGGGTAGGTCGGCGGGCTGGGTCTCTTGCAGCTTCTCCCGCATCCCTCCGAGGCGCGGCGGGTGCTGCCTGATGAGCAGCTGGGCCGGGAAGTCCAGAGCGTTCAGCGCCCCGGCGAATGCCCCCAGCTTCGGCTCGTCGATCTCCAGGCCCATCACCTCGCAGACGCCCAGCTTCACCCCGTCCAGCCGCACCGGCCCGTCGTCTTCCAGGTGGGACAGCATGAAGAACAGGGGCAGCTCGGGCGGGAGCTTGGGAGGCGTTGCCTCGACCGCTCCTGCCAACACCTCCGGCGGGGTCTCCGTCCGTCGTCTCGTGATTCGTTCAAGCAGCTTTTTCAACTCGTTGGCTTCCTTATCTCTAGGGGGTTGGGATGGATGGGAGGACTCCGTGCTTCAGCAGGGCGGCGACGCCCTTGGCCGACAGCACCAGGACCAGGCCGACCACCGCCAGCGCCACGGCGCTCTTGGCCCTGCCCCCGCCGCGCTCCTCGCCTCCCTCGGCCATCAGGACGAACCCGGCCCAGACGATGGCGAAGACGGCAAGTCCCGCGCCGGCGTAGGCCATCGCCGTGAGGACCCTGTCGAAGGCGGCAAGCATGGCCTGCTCCTCCGGCGGGGCCGCGCCGGTGGTGGCCAGCGCAACCCCGGCCAGGAGGGCTGCCGAGAGGAAGCGCCTCACCAGGGCCACTCCCATCCCAGCCGGTCGAACCACTCCCGCAGCCCGTTCGCCGGCTTCTGCTCCGCGGGCGGGTCCTCGGGCTCGGGTTCGGGAAGCGTCAGGGCGGCGTAGGGGTCGTCGGACCCAACGGCGGAGTCCATCGACAGGGACTCGTCGCGGGCGCGGGTGAGCGGCCCCCGCTCCACCACCTCGGCCTTGACGTGCTCGGGGTGCAGGACGTCCACCGTCACCTCCCTGGTGATGGTGGCGCTGGGGACGTGGGCGTAGGCAGTCGCGGTGGCAGTCGCCGTCTCGCCGTCCTCGCAGGCGGCCGTCGCCGTCTGACTGTCGGAGTCGCTGTCCCCGGGGCGGTAGAGTTGCACGGTCCTGGAGACCTGCTCCGTCCGCTCCGGGTGGTGGGTGAGCACGGTCAGCGGGGGCAGGGGGATGCTCAGCGTGGCCTCAATGCTCACGTCCACGGTCAGAGGATGAATCGCCTCTCCCGTGGGCACGGTGAGCCTGAAACTGGTCTCTCCGTTGGCGATGAAGGGCACTTCCGCGATGGACGCGCCCGTCGCGGCTGAAACTGTGCCCGTGATGGCCGTCACCCCGGCGTCCAGCACCGTCGTCTCGGTGACGCTCTCATGCCCGGAGACGGTCTGAAGCTCTACCGGGTGCTCGATGCTCGTCACGCACTCCGATTCGACCACTCCCCTCACCGTTCCCGGCGTCCAGCCCAGGGAGGTCATGCGGAGGTTGCAGAGCTCGCCCTCGATTTCCGGGAGCGGGTACGGGATCCGCTCGTTCTCAATCGTCAGCGCACCGGCCTGTCCGAGGGTGTCCTCCCAGGACACGGTGAAGGACGGGACCGGTCCGTGCAGGGGGAGGGAGTAGTCGATGCGCTCTCCCTCGACGAGCGTTGCCGAACCCCAGAAGCGGAGGGAGCGGCCCTCGCTCCCTCCGAAGGCCCGGACGCGGATGTCGACGTCCGTTGCGGCCCGCAGGGTGACGGCGGCGCGCTCGCCGGAGACGGTGAGTTCCTCGACGAATACCCGCCGTCCCTCCACCGGCTCGGTGACCTCGAAGTCGATCTCGTCACGCCAGCGCTCATCGTCCGGGCTCTGGGCCAGGACGGCCTGGGGGATGGTCGCGGCCATCGCCACGATGGCAAGGGCCACGACCGGCGCCCACCCGTTGCGGGGCTTTCGCCTGCTCTCCAGCGTCTCGGCCCTGTGGCCCAGGTGCTCCCCGCCGCTGTTGCGGCGCTTGCCGAACCAGCCGTGGGGACGGAAGGGCCTCCGCTCGCCGCGCCGCTCCTTGGACTTCCCCCTGCGCTTCCTCCTGCTCCTCAGCCTGCGGAGGACGCGCTTCGTGCTCTTCGCCATCAGCCGAAAGGGGCCGGGGCCGCTCTTGTTGGTGGGCTGCGGCGGCGCCGGCGCCTCTGCCCGCACCAGCTGGGACACGGGGCCTGCGTAGACCCGCGCCCCCAGCCGGTACTTGAGCAGGTCGGCGGCCACCAGGGGCAGCCGCCGACCGCCCACCTTCCCCACCACCATGGCGATGCCCACCAGTCCGAAGACGACGGCAATCGCCATGCGCACCTCGGACGGGCCGACGGGGGCGTAGCGGTAGGCCCCGTAGGACAGGGCGCACACCGCCACGACCGCCACGATCTGCGGGAAGGTGAATCCCAGCAGCACCCGGTCCTCGGCCTGGACGTGGGTCGGTACCTCGTGTTCTCTCATGTCT
>JAPONS010000044.1 GCA_026713825.1 Chloroflexota bacterium
CCCGAACCCTTCTCCCTGGAGATCGCCGGGGACATGGACGGCGTGGACCTGCTGGCCCGCTGCCAGGACGACCAGGTGGTAAGGCAGCAAATCGCGGCCCACTACCCCCAGGCCCGCATCCGGCAGGTGCCGGTGGATGAGGACCCCATCTTCGTCCACGCGGGCGAGCAGGCGTGGGGCATGACCCTGCGGGCGGACGGCCCCGAGTACGTGCCGCTGCGCACCTTCCGGGACGACGACCTGCTGGACCCGGGCTCCGACCCCCTGATCGCCCTGATGGGCGCCCTCTCGGAACTGGAGGAAGGGGAGCGGGTGCTGTGCCGCCTGCTGCTGCGCTCCCTGGGACCCGACTGGTCCCAGGCCCACCAGGCCCGCGCCCACAAGGCGGCCGTGCCGGAGAACCGCGAGCCGTCCTACACCTACCAGACCAAACCCCTGCAGCTGGACGGCGTGACCATGGCTGTGCTGGGCGTGGGAGCCCTGGCAGCAGTCAGGGGCTACCTGTGGGTGCAGGACGGGGAGATCTGGAAGGCCGCGCTACTGGGCCTGGGTTCCGCCCTCGGCCTGACCGTGGCCGGCTGGGGCTGGTGGCGCTGGAAGCAGGCCCGCAACCGGGTCCACGACCCCCTCCTGATACGGGAGAAGGTCTCCCGCATCGCCTTCGACGCCGAGCTCCAGGTGATGGCCGTGCTGCCGGACTCGACCCGGCCCCAGCGGGCCGGGGAACTGCTGGGCGGGGTGGCCGCCGCCTACCGCCACTTCGACCACCCCGCCGGGGCCAGGTTCAGGGTGAGCCGGGTCCGGCCGGTGGTTCCCCTGGTCAACCTGCACCCCGCCGGCCCGGGACTGCTGGGCAAGCGCAGCGTCCTGGGCGTCCGCGAGGCGGCAGCCCTGTGGCATCCGCCGGGAGCGGGAGACGAGACGCCGCTGTTGGAACGCTCCGGCTCCCGGGCGCTGCTCCCGTCCGCCAAGGGCGTGCGGGGCGGCGCGCCCGTGGGCGACACCACGGCGGGCAAGCCCCGGCCCATCCCCTTCCCCGAGGACCTGCTGCGCCGCCACCACCTCTACGTGGCCCGCACCCGCATGGGCAAGTCCACCCTGATGCACCACATCGCCGTCCACAAGATGCGGGAAAAGGCCGAGGGCCGCGACGGCGACGCCATCGTGGTCATCGACCCCCATGCCGACCTGGTGGCCGGAATCCTGGAGCAGGTGCCCGAGTCCCTGGTTGACAAAGTGAGGCTCATCGACCTGGCCGACCGGAACCGCGCCCCCGGCATCAACCTGCTGGACACCCGCGTATTCGCCGATAGGGACCGCACCGCCGACTCGGTGGTCAGGGTGGCCAAGGGGCTGTGGGAGCAGTGGGGTCCCCGGATGCAGTCCATCCTGGAGCAGACGGTCAAGACCCTCCACGAGGCCAATGAGCACCCCGAGACGGACGAGGGCAGCCAGCACACCATCCTCGACGGGCTCAAGCTCCTCTCGGACAAGAAGTTCCGGGACGGCGTGCTCAGGAGGATCGAGGACCCCTACCTCCTAGAGTGGTGGGCGGCACAGGACTCGAACCTATGACCTCTTCCGTGTGAAGGAAGCGCTCTAACCAGCTGAGCTAGCCGCCCGAAAGTCGCGGTGTGGTGGCAAGGATACGCCGCCTCTTGTAGGGTAGTCGTATTTGCCATGATCGTCTACCCACCGTACCCACCACAAAACCCACCGGTGGGCGGTGGGTTTGGATAATATTTGTAGCTAAGTATGGTGGCAAGGATAGGATTCGAACCTATGACCTAGCGCTTATGAAGCGCCCGCTCTGCCGCTGAGCTACCTTGCCACATCGCCCATGAGAAACGCTATCGGCGCTGCTCCTGGGTCTATTCTCAATATAGCTTTTGCCCGCTTTGGGTGTCAACGAAACCCTTTCCTCCGCATCCCCGGCCCGAACCCCATGTGCCCTCGCCTTGTCCGGCCCCTAGCTATGCGGTACGATGGAATGCACAAATTCGTTTCCTTTCGACACCCATCAAAGCGACCAGAGGTGCACCGCATGCCCGTCCGCTCCCCAAGTGCTCAGGCGTCACCGGAACTCCTTGAGTTGCGCCACCGCATCCGCCACTCGGCCAGCCACATCATGGCCGACGCCGTGCTCCAACTCTTCCCGGAGGCCAAGTACGCCATCGGGCCCCCAATTGACGACGGCTTCTACTACGACTTCGATGTTTCCCGCCCGTTCACGCCCGAGGACCTCGAACAGATCGAGGCGCTCATGCGCGAGCGCATCGCTGAGGACGTGCCCTTCATTCGCACTGAGATCAGTCGAAATGACGCCAAGGCCGCCTTTCGGGACCAGCCCTACAAGCAACAAATCATTGACGGCATCCCGGAAAGCGACTCCCTTTACACCCTGCAGCACGGCCCCTTCACGGACCTCTGCGGCGGGATCCACGTCGAGCAGTCGGGGCAGGTGGCGGCGTTCAAACTCCTCTCTGTGGCGGGCGCCTATTGGCGCGGCGACGAGCGCAACCCCATGCTCCAGCGCATCTACGGCACCGCGTGGGAGTCGCAGGAAGCGCTCGACGACTACCTCGTCCTGATCGAGGAAGCGGAGCGCCGAGACCACCGCCGGCTGGGCCGCGAGCTGGATTTGTACAGCGTACACGATGAGATCGGTCCGGGGCTGATTGTCTGGCATCCCAAGGGCGGGGTTCTGCGTACCATCGTTGAGAATTACTGGCGGGAGATTCACGCTCGCCACGGCTACAACCTCGTCTACTCGCCGCACATCGGACGCTCAAACCTGTGGCGTACAAGCGGACACCTGGACTTCTACCAGGAGAACATGTACGCCCCCATGGAGTTGGACGAGCAGGAATACTACCTCAAGCCCATGAACTGCCCATTTCACATCATGATTTATCGCTCAGAATTGCGTAGCTATCGCGAGCTTCCTCTGAAGATTGGCGAGTTGGGCACCGTATACCGCTATGAACGAAGTGGCGTGCTTCACGGGCTGATGCGCGTTCGGGGGTTCACTCAGGATGACGCCCACATTTTCTGCATGCCCGATCAGGTCGAGTCAGAGGTTGGAGGAGTCCTGGACCTGACCTTCGAAATCCTGCGGGCATTCGGGTTTGACGAGTACCAGATTATGCTGTCGACGCGACCGGAGAAGTACGTCGGCGACCTTGAGATGTGGGACCACGCGACGGCGTCCTTGCGCAACGCCCTTGAACAGCGTGAACTGCACCATGACATCGACGAAGGTGGGGGCGCATTCTACGGCCCGAAAATCGACATCAAGATCAAAGATGCTCTGGGGCGGGACTGGCAATGCACCACAGTGCAGTTCGACTTTAACCTGCCGGAACGCTTTGACCTTTCATTCCAAGACTCGGAAAGCCATCGCGCTCGCCCCTATATGGTGCACCGGGCTATCCTTGGCTCCATAGAGCGCTTCCTCGGCGTACTCATCGAGCACTATGCCGGAGCGTTCCCGCTGTGGCTCGCGCCCGTCCAGGCCGTCGTCATCCCCATCGCCGACCGCCACATCCCCTACGCCGACACCGTCGCGTCGAGGTTACGGGAAGCAGGCCTGCGCGCCGAGGTGAACGCCAAATCTGACCGCATGAACGCGAAGATACGACAGGCGCAGATCCAGAAGGTGCCGTACATGCTCGTCGTGGGTGACCGCGAAGCCGAGGCCAACGCCGCCGCCGTCCGCCTGCGCGATGGCTCGGACCTCGGCCCTCTCCCGCTGGACGAGCTTGTGACGCGCATGACATCGGAAGTCGCCGCATACGCGTAGCCCGCTGGCCGTGTTGGAAGGAGCATCTGCTCACACTATGCTGGACAAGCTATCAGCCATGGAGCACCGCTACCACGCCATCGGCGAGGAGATGACCAAGCCGTCGGTGCTGGGCGACTACACCAAATTGCAGGAGCTTGGGCGTGAGCGTGCCGGGCTGGAGAAGGTGGTCTCTCTTTCAAGCCGCTACCGCCAGGTGCTCCGGGAGATCGATGACGCCCACACGCTGCTAGCCGAGGAGGCCGACGCCGAGCTCCGGCAGCTGGCGCAGGAGGACCTGACATCCCTTGAGGCGGAACGCACGACGCTGGAGGCCGACATCCAGGTGGCGCTCCTGCCCGCGGACCCCGACGACGACCGCAACGTCATAGTCGAGGTGCGCGCCGGCACCGGCGGCGAGGAGGCGGCCCTGTTCGCGGCCGAGCTCGTGCGCCTGTACACGCGCTTCGCCCAACGCACCAACCGGCAGGCGTCCGTCCTCTACGTGAACGACACCGGCATTGGCGGCATCAAAGAGGCCTCGGTCGAGATCAAAGGCAAGGACGCATTCAGCCGCCTCAAGTTTGAGAGCGGCGTCCACCGCGTGCAGCGCGTGCCGGTCACGGAGGCCAGCGGCCGCATCCACACCTCGACGGCCACAGTGGCGGTGCTGCCCGAGGCGGAAGAGGTGGACATCCAGATAAACACGGAAGACCTCCGCATCGACACGTTTCGCGCCGGCGGCCACGGCGGGCAGAATGTCCAGAAGCTGGAGACCGCCATCCGCATCACGCACCTGCCGACGAACCTGGTGGTCACCTGCCAGGACGAACGCTCCCAGGGGCAGAACAAGCTCAAGGCAATGACCGTGCTCCGCTCCCGCCTCTATGAGATGGAGCGACAGCGTAAAGAAGCCGCCCTGACCTCAGAGCGGCGCTCGCAAGTGGGCACCGGCGAACGCTCCGAGAAGGTGCGTACCTACAACTACCCCCAGAACCGCGTGACCGACCACCGCATCAACTACAGTTCCCACAACCTGGAAGCCTTCCTCGACGGCGACATCGACGAGATCATCGACGCGCTGGTGCAGGACGAACGGGAGCAACGGCTGGAAGCCGCGCTGGCAACCTCATGACACTTCCCGCTGCCACCGGCCCTGAGACCGAAGGGTCGCCCGCCTCATTGCCCCACGCCGGGCACAACGGCCTCCGCTCATGGACCGCCGCAACTCAACGGGCCCTCGAAGCCATCAGCGATGAGGCTGCCGTGGAGGCCGAGCTGCTGGTGCGCCACGCCACCGGCCTTGATCGCGCGGGCATCTACGCCAATCCTCACCAGGAGCTGACTGCCGAGCAGTCGCTGGCACTGCAAGAACTCACGGCGCGACGCCTGCGCCGAGAGCCCCTGCCCTACATCCTGGGCGAGTGGGACTTCTGCGGCCTGTCCTTCCGCGTGTCGCCCGCCGTAATGATCCCCCGCCCGGAGACGGAGACGCTCGTCGAGGAAGCGCTGGCGTGGCGGAAGCACCGCCGCGAGGCAGACCCCGGCCCCGCCACCATCGTTGACGTGGGCGCCGGAAGCGGTTGCATCGCCATCACCCTCGCCGCCAGACTCCCCGACGACCCCGTCCTCGCTCTGGACGTCTCCCCCAACGCCCTCGCCGTCGCGAGAGACAACGCCGCGCGTCTCAGCGTCGCCGGTCGCGTGCGGCTGTTGCAGAGCAACCTTCTGTCCGCGATCTCAGAACCGCCGGACCTCATCGTCGCAAACCTGCCGTACATCCCGGACGCCGATGTGCCCACGCTGCAGCCAGAGGTGCGGCTTCACGAGCCGACAGTGGCGCTCGGTGGCGGCCCCGACGGGCTCACGCTCATTCGCCAGCTGTTGGTCCAAGCGCAATCGCTGCTGTCACCGAGGGGCGCCATCATTCTCGAGATCAACCCGCCGCAGAGTGCCGCGCTTCCCGCAGAAGCCCAAGACCTGTTCCCCGGCGCCGTGGTCCGCGTCGTGCAAGACCTGGCGGGCCTGGACCGCGTCATCGTGATCGATCTCCTCGGGCGGCCTGCTGCGTGATCGTCCTCAACGTCTTCCTGGACATCGTCATGCCCGTGGTGCTGGTGATTCTCTGCGGCATGGCCCTCTGCCACTTCAAGAAGACCACAATCGAACCCATCAGTCAGGCCGCCCTCTATCTCTTCAGCCCCGCGCTGGTCTTGCTCGGCATGGCGGACACGGACTTGCCCCTGGAGAGCATGGGGAAGATTGTGGCCTTCGGCGTGCTGCTTACCGCGTGCATGTACATCATCGTCAGGATCACCTGTTTCGCCTTGCGAATGGACAGCCCCGCACAGAGCAGCGTACTCCTTGCAGCCCTGGTGATGAACGCCGGCAACCTCTCGCTTCCCATCGTTTCGTTGGCATTCGGCGACGCCGGTCTCGACAGGGCCCTCGTGCTCTTCGCCGTCATCGCGCTGGCGGCGGCCACGCTTGGCGTCTACATTGCTGCGCATGGCCAGCAGGGTGGTCTCGCATCTCTCAAGGCGGTGCTGCAGCAACCCATCGCCTACGCGGCTGTGGGCGGCCTTGCCCTCAATCTGCTCAGCATCGACCTCCCGGCCATGGCGCTCAACGCCACGAACCTCCTCGCCAACGCAGCCTTCCCCGCGATGTTGCTGGTCCTCGGCGGAAATCTGCTGCAACACCGCGGCATCGCCGAGTGGCGGACCGTCGCAGTCGCGGTATCGTTACGGCTATGGGTGGGACTTGCCGTCGGCTATGGCCTGCTCCTCCTCCTGGGCGTGGACGAGATCACCCGCAACGCGCTCCTGGTGACCGCCTCCGCCCCCACCGCCGTCGTCGTCATCGTCATCTCGACCGAGTTCAATGCCCGGCCTGCCGTAACCACGGGCGCCGTGGTGGTCTCCACCGTGTTGGCCCTGCCCACCCTCACGGCCCTCCTCTCCATCCTCACGCGCTGACGACGGCCTCGACGCCTTGACCCTGTTGGGGCGTACACCTAGACTAAATGCACACCCCGTTGCTTGGGCGGTTAGCTCAGAGGCCTAGAGCACTGCGTTGACATCGCAGGGGTCAGAGGTTCAAATCCTCTACCGCCCACCAGACTTGAATTCAAGACCTGAAGGGACTTGAACTCTGCCAATGTCAGTCTGTCACTACTCCACTTCATGGTATTGGGCCGGCAGGTTTCGGGGTTGATAGCGGGTGGCAGGATTCTCCATACGCTTGAACACGCTGGAGTGGATACTGGCGAATTCTGGAACACGCCGCACTGCCGGACGTCGGATACGCCATATACCCTTCCAGGACTCATCAATTCGACCATGGGGGTTGGGGTTGAGATTTTCCGTCCACCCTTCTTTCAGGCGCAGGCCCTTATCTCTCGCATTCTCCAACATCCATTTCAACGTGATGTCGGATATCCCCGGGTCGGGATTCGAACCGCCAACATCAGAGTGGAACCCTGGGAACCAAACTTGCACTATGGTCTGATGCTCAATCATTCTGCTTTCATTCCAAAGACTCACCGGGAAATGCCGTCGTCTTTCGTCTATTGAGACTGCATGATAGCCGTAAGTCACGTCCTCGTTCAGGTATGTGTCGAAGAATTTCCTTCCCCATAACCAGCCCATTGCCCCAACGGTGTCCCAGACGCCAATGAAGTGCGGCTTGCATTCATGGGAGTATGTTTCCTTGAATCCGGCGGCAAGGTCCTCATTGTCATGCCGGTTATAGATCTTGGAAGCGTAGGGGATGAGGTTGTTGCTGCCCTTTTGCAGCAGACCGCACTTGTGCAACATGCCCGCGAGCGCCCTAACGGTAAACGCTCCACGACTGAATCCGAAGAGGAACACCCTATCCCCCGGCTCGTATCTGTCCATAAGGTACCTGTAGGCATCCTCGATGTTCTGTTGCACGCCCGCGCCAAAAGCCTTCCCAAGCATAACCCCCATGCGCCGCCCGATTTCTCGTCCCAGGAAGCTAAAGGTGCCGACACCCGGATCGTAGAAGGCAATCTGCTCAGAATCACGTATGACATACTGGTACAACTTGACTATATTGGTATTGCGATGGCTGTACTCGGCGCTGGTTCCGTCGCTGCAGATCACGATGTTCTTCATACCACTGCATCCTCCACGCATCACCCAGCCAACGAAAAGACTCCAGCATTGTATCCCGACAGGTTGGGTGAGACTACTCTGTCTGTTTATTCGCAGAGCCTTTTGAAAGTCAGTTCATGGTGGACCTGTCGAACCATGCACAGGTCTTCGACAAGCTCAAGCCCAACGGGGAGGCACAACTTCCGCTGCAACGTTGAAAAGGCCCTGGCTCGCTCTATACGTCCCTTGCACACCACCTTTGGCTACGCCAGTTTGGGAGCAAGTCAAGCTCATATCGTTGATGTTCATGAAAACCGCTTGCGGAGCTTGTGAGCCGGCTAAGGTGTTCCGGCCTATATCGCTACTTCCCACCGAAAAGTTCGCAGTTCGGTACGCCTTAGCCCACCACTCCGAAAGCTGGAGTATCTCCCCCGCCAGGCGCCGGCAAACCTTGTGAGCCACACGTCGTCAGGATAGAATGCCGCTTGTTGCGGGTGTAGCAGTCCCCTGGCGGATGGGCGAGGAGGCGGCATGGCAGTCAGAATTGTAACGGACAGCACGGCGGACCTTTCGGCTGACGTGGTCGAGCGGCTTGGCGTCACCGTGGTCGCCCAGAACGTGCACTTTGGCACTGACACCTACAAGGACAACGTGACCATCACCCCGGACACCTTCTTTTCGATGCTCGCCACCAGTAAGGAGTTGCCGAAGACGTCGCAGGCATCGCCGGGTGACTTCAAAGAGGTCTACGACAGCGTTGGCGAAGGCGCCGATGGCATAGTCTCCATCCACGTGGCGGCGAAACTGAGCGGCACGTACAATTCCGCGGTCCAGGCAAAGGACCTGACAACCGCCGCCTGCCCCATAGAAGTCATCGACACAACGCAAGCCTCTATGGGCGAGGGCCTCGTGGTCATCGCGGCAGCGGAAGCCGCCAACGGCGGTGCGAGCATGGAAGAGGTGGTCGCCGTCGCGAGTGGCGCCGCGGAGCGGTCGTGCTGCATGGCCCTGCTGGAAACGCTTGAGTACCTGCAAAAGGGCGGCCGGATAGGCAAGGCGCAGGCCATGTTGGGCTCCATTCTGCAGATCAAGCCCATGATCATCGTTCGTGACGGCGAAGTGCATGAATTGGGCAAGGCCCGTACCTTCGCCAAAGCGCTGGTGAAGCTGCGCGAGACGGCGCACGATATGGGGCCCGCGGACGCCTTGGCGGTCATCCACAGCACCACGCCGGACGCGGCTCAGGCATTTGCGGACAGCCTCTCAGAGATGCTGCCGGCGGGCTCGGTCCCGTACATCGCCAGGTTCGGCCCGGCGCTCGGCGTGCACGTCGGCCCCGGAGCAATCGGCGTGGCCCTGCTGCAGTCGCAGGCCTGAGTCAAAACGCTCAAACGATAGGCAATCGACCGTGGCGCTTCGAGGGAACGAGGAGTCGACGGGGTTAGATGCCAAGGGCGGCGCGGCGCTCGGCGAGGGAAGCGGCCACCAGGCCTGAGAGGCCCTCCTGGACTGCTTCCTGCAGGTTGCGGACCCTGACGTGGCGTAAAGCCACGCCCGGGTGCAGGCGCACGATGGTCTCCCGGAGCGGGATTGCGACGGGACGAAGCCGCTCGGGAGTCAGCTCCAGCAGATCGTTAAATGTGCCGAATCGGGCCGTCGTCAACCTCTGCTCCTTGTGGTGTATAAACGTCCAAGCCGTGCAGGATGCGGCGATGTTTACCGCCGCCACTCCGCGATGTTCCACAACTCGCTGTCCCAGGCGTTCATGCGCACGCCCTGCAGCGAGTTTGCGTGCGCCGAAACAAGGCCGCGGCCTACAAGGAATATCTCGAAGTAGCTCTGCACATAGATGTCGTTCAGCTGCTTCACAATGGCGTCGCGCTCGGGGCCAATGGTAAGCCCGTCCAACTCCGCCAGCTTCGCGTCGAAGTCCGGGTTGCACCCTCGGGAGTTGTTGCCGTCCGCCCAGTTGTTTTCGATCGTCTGGATATGCTCACAGCCAAGGCTGACCAACGACAACGCCGGATCTATGCCGGTGCCCGTGGTATACATCTGCACGTCCGCGAGGAACCGGCGGTACGACGCCCCCTCCACTGCAGGGTCGCCACCGAAGAACACGCTTGCGTCATGCTGGACAAGAACGGCGTCAATGCCGATTTCCTTCCACCACCCCTGGATGAGCGCTTGCGTCTGTTGCCTCACGGGGTTCTCCGTCGTCTGATACGTGACCCGCAGCGGGACGCCGCTGTGCTCCCGAACGCCGTCGCCGTCCGAGTCGGCCACGCCGGCATCGTCAAGCAACTGCTGCGCCCCCGGTATATCCTGTGTCAGGCACCCTGCGTCAGCAGCGGTCGCATACCGGGGCGGCGCCACGATAAGGTCGCATACTGGCTTGCCGGAAAAGCCGTACAGCTCCTGGGAGATGCGGTTCCGGTCGATTGCCATGGACATGGCCTGCCTGATTGGCTGCAAGGTGAGGAACGGGTGTGGGTTGGCGCCATCCAGATACTCGGAGCGGTCGTCACCCAGCGCCGGGTCGGGGTTGGTCTGGTTCAACACGAGACGCTCCGTGTCGCCTGCAAACGCGGACACCACCGTGCCGTTGCCGCTAGCTTCAAGCGACGCCAGCAACCCCGGATCGATCTGCAGGTTCCAGCCGTAGTCGATTTCCTCGGTCTCCAACACGGCGCGCGCCGCCGACTCCGCATCGCCGCCGCCTTCGATGACCACACGGTCGAAGTACGGCTCGTTCCCCCAGTAGTGCGGATTGCGCTCGTACTCGGCGCGGTCATTGGGCACGAATTCGACGATTCGGTAGGGGCCGGAGCCCAACGGGGCCATGTTCTGATCGTCGCATTCCCTTGCCGCCCCGCCGATGCAGCCATTGAATTGGTCAGCGTTGATGACAGGCGTTCCTGCGCCCACAAAGGCGTTGTACGGATACGGCGTCGGCCCATCGAATTGGATGCGTACAGTGCGGTCGTCTACCGCTTCCACCGCGTCAATCCCGTCGAAGGCGTCCTCGGCGACACAGCCGCCCTCAAGGTGCGTGCAGTACCGCCACGTAAACGCCACGTCGGTTGCCGTGAGGTCGCTCCCATCTGACCACTTCAGGTCTTCCCGGAGTGTCCAGGTTATCGACGCCAAATCCGCTGAAACCCCGCCGTTCTCCACGGTGGGAATCTCCACGGCCAGTCTCGGCGTCAGGATGCCGTCGGGATCGTAGTTGGCCAGGGGTTCCAGTGTTAGAGCGGCTGCGTCGGTGTCCTTATAGCCGCTGGCCAAATACGAGCTCGGCAGGGTCGCCGCCTGCCAGTAACGAAGAGTGAGCACCTTCTCCTCGCCGCACGCTGGCAACAATGCGATCACCAAAAACGCGGCCAGGGCCACCCACAACACTCGGATTCCAGTAGTCCACATCATCCTCACCTCTCTCCACTGAGTGTAAGGAGGCCGGTTACCAGTTCGCAATGCCGAGAGCAAAATACACCAGAAGCCGATTAGTTGAAGCAGAGTCTGCGCGAGCACGTCTGCGTACTCAATCGCCGTTTAGGCTTGCCATTTGATTCTTCTTTAGCTACTATCCGCCGCTTCTATATAAGGTACGCCTTTAAGCAATCGCAATGCTACACTGAATAGAGAGGTGCATGTGGGCGACCGTGGCCTTAAGGTTTGCACACATCACGGACCTGAATTCCTCTCCTGCCGCCGCCCCTGGAGGGCCTGATCGTTGCTGCGCAGTCTCACCCGCAGAAAGCTCCGCACGGCGCTGACAGTCCTGGGCATCACTGTGGGCATTTGGGCGCTCATCGTCATGAGCGCCATGGCCAACAAGCTGACGGCTCTCGTTGACGGTGGTTCGACGTACTTCGACAACAAGATCCTCGTCACGGACGCCACAAACCCCGCCTTCGGTTTTGGCAATGTTCCCATGCCTGTCGAGGTGGTGGAGAGGGTCGGCCGGATACCGGGCATTGCCGTCGCGGCGGCGCGGGTGTCGTTCCTCCTCGACCCCGACAACACCGGCTCCGGGTTCAGCGCGCCCGACTTTGTCATTGGGTTTCGCGCGGGCTTCGATCAGGGCTATGAGACCTTTCGTTCCGAACTCGCCCAGGGGCGTTATACCACGCTGGAAGATGAGGGCCAGCGCGTAGTCCTGCTGGGCGCGGACCTGGCGAGGAAATTCGACGCAGGCCCCGGCGACGCTTTCTCCATTCACGGCGAGGAGTTTGAGGTCATCGGCGTCCTGGAGCCGCTGCTGATGTTCTTTGACACAACGGCCATCATCCCGTGGACAGCCGCTCAGGAGCTCCTGGTCCGGAACGAGGCCCTGGAATTCGAGGGCGGCACGGACATCCCCATCCTGACGTCCATGGTCATCGCCTACCCTGAACCCGGGGCGGACTTCCGCGCCATCATGCGGAACATTGGGGAGGCCCTCCCCCAAACGCGTGCCGTGACTGGAGAGGACTTCGATGACCAGTTCGGTTCCACCATTGCCATCTTCAACGCGATCATCCTGAGCGTCGCGCTGATCAGCATCGTCGTGGGCGGGTTGTCCGTCATCAACACCATGACCATGAGCGTCGCCGAACGCACCCGCGAGATCGGCATCAAGCGGGCCATCGGCGCGAGCCGGGGCCTCATCATGCGGGAGCTGGTCCTGGAGGCCGGCCTTATGGGATTCATCGGCGGGCTGGTCGGCCTCGGCCTCGCGGGCCTTGTCGTCTACGTCGCCAACGACGCCGGACAGACCTCCGGGACCATCCTCTTCCTGCTGACCCCGTGGATCGGCGCGCTGGGCGTCACTTTCTCGACCCTGCTGGGCGCCGTCGCCGGTGCGCTGCCGGCGTGGAACGCCGCCCGTCTCGATCCTGTCGAAGCGCTTCGGTACGGGTAGGAGCGAACGATGGCATTTCTGGAAGCGCGCAATCTCCACAAGACCTACCGGCTGAGCCGCAATAACTACGTGCGAGCGCTGCGAGGCGTCGACGTGACCGTCGAGGCCGGCGAGATGGTCGGCATCATGGGGCCTTCCGGCTGCGGCAAGAGCACGTTGATGCACATTCTTGGCATCCTCCACGCACCTGACCTCGACGCCCCGCCGCCGGACCTCGCCATCGACGGGACCGACGTCACCGTGCTGACCGACCGTGAGCGCACGCGGATACGCGCAGAGCGCATGGGCTTCGTTTTCCAGGCCTTCAACCTCGTCTCGACCCTGACGACGGTGGAGAACGTCGCACTCCCGGCCGAGTACGCTGGAAGGCCCCGCCATGAAGCGCGGACCGCGGCCGTTGAGGCCCTCAAGCTCGTCGGCCTCGAGGACTGGGCCGAGCACCGGCCCATGGAACTCTCCGGCGGGCAGCAGCAACGTGCCGCCATCGCACGCGCGCTCGTTACCCAACCCGCCCTGCTGCTGGCCGACGAGCCCACCGGCAACCTCGACTCCGAGAACACGGCTGAGGTCATGGCGCTCCTGCACTGGTTCAACCGGGAGCGCGGCCAGACCATCGTCCTCGTCACCCACGACACCCGCGTCAGCGAGGCCTGCAGCCGCGTCCTCACCATGCAGGACGGCGTCATCATCAATGGGCGCCGGACTAGCGTCTCACAGGATGGACCTGCCGGTATCAGTTTGGGACCCTGACTCGAAGCCGCTGTAATTCGCCTTGTCGCTCTCGCCGCCGTGCTGCTATTGTGGAGACTGTGGAATAGTCGCGCGCCGTGGGGCGCAGCGACGAGGAGGGCGAGATGGAAGGATTGAGGAAACCGGTTGGAGCCTATCTGGTGCTCGTGGCCGTTGCGGTCGCAGTGTTCTTCATCATCAATCCTCTTCTGGCCGACTCGATAGAGGTTACGGACGTTTGGTACGCGCTCGATATCCTGATGGTCATCGCATTGGCCCTGGGACTTGTCTACGCCTACTTGGGCAAGCGCCGCGTGGATGCGGAAGAGGGTGTCACCCGCCCGTACTTGGAAGCGAACGTCATCTTCCTCGCCGTAGCCGCGGTGACCGTGCTCTTCCTGCACAACTGGTTCTCGCTGCTGGCGGACGGCCCCGACAGCCTGGACGGCAACCATCAGGCATGGGTCATCTGGGCTGCCGTCGATACCGCGCTGCCGCTCGTGCTTGGCGTCCTCGGGTGCAAGCTCTGGCGCGGCGGGTAGTGGCAATTCGTGGAACTCACCCCCGTCACCCGGCGGGGCACACATTGAAATTGCGGGTGCATAGGTAGATGTCTCGTATCCTGGCGTTCCTGTGGGCGCTGTGCCTCAAGTTTCCGCCAATCATGCTCGTGTACCGCACGGTGCAGGAGATGAAGCATGACGACGCCACGCATATGGCCGCCGGCGTCGCCTACTACTCCATCCTTTCGCTGTTTCCGCTGACCATTGGCATCCTCGCCGTGTTCAGCCCGTTGCTGCCGGCCGAGACCGTTGAGGGCGCGCTCCTCGACTTCCTGCGCACCTACCTGCCCGGCTCCGACGACGCATTTCGAGAGAACCTGGAGGCCACCGGCGGCGTGCGCAGCGCCCTCGGCATCGTCAGTGTGCTTGGCATGTTCTGGTCCGCGAGCGCCATTTTCGGAGCCATCAGCAAGGCTGTGAACCGCGCCTGGGATGTGCACGAGGACCGGCCCTTCTACATCGACAAAGTCCGCCACATCGCGATGGCCTTCAGCGTGGGGCTCCTCTTCATCCTGTCCGTCTCGACCACCACACTCTTGCAGTTCGTGGACGACATAGCGGGCCGGAACGGCGGAATGATGCAGGTGCTTGAGCAGGACACGGTGAACACCATGGCCCGTGTGCTGCCCTTCGTGTTCAGCCTCGCCATCTTCCTGATGGTCTACAAATACGTGCCGAACACGGTCACGCACTGGCGGTACATCTGGCCTGGCGCGCTCCTGGCGGCCCTCGCGTTTGAGGTTGGCAAGGGCTTTTTCATTCTCTACCTGGACCGCTTCGCGGACTTCGAAATGGTGTACGGATCGCTGGGCACCGTCGTGGTGCTGATGCTCTGGACCTACGTCTCCGCCCTAACCCTCATCATCGGCGCGGAGTTCACCTCCGAGTATGAGCGCATGCTCCGCGGCGTCGAGCGCGGGCGCGTCATTCCGAGGGCCGGCCACCACTGAGACCCGGCGTCCTGGCGCCCGAGGCCGAGTAGAATGATGGCTGCGGGCCGAGCCCGGCAACAACCTCAAGAGGAAGCATCGTGAAAGCCACGCAACCAGACGGAGAGCGTGAAACCCGGAGGGGCCTTGAGCGGATAACCGTCCCGCTAAGCCGGGTCGTGGAGTCCCGGACCTTCGAGCTCTTCATCATCGGCGTCATCCTGGCCAACGCCGTCCTGCTGGGCCTCGGCACCTCGCCGGCAATCGAGCGCGACTACGGCGGCCTGCTGCACCTGGGCAATCAGGCAGCCCTCGGCATCTTCATCGTAGAGGCGCTGATGAAGCTGCTGGCCCTCGCGCCGCGGTCGCAGCGGTACTTCGCGTCGGGCTGGAATATCTTCGACTTCGCCGTCATCGTGTTCTCGCTGGTCCCGGCCACCGGACAGTTCGCGATGGTGTCGCGCCTGGCGCGCCTCCTCCGTGTGATGCGGCTCATCACCACAGTCAAGGAGTTGCGCGTCATCGTGGCGGCGCTGGTGCGGGCCATCCCCAGCGTGGGGCACGTAATGGTGCTCATGAGCATCGTCGTCTACATATACGCCATCATGGGCTACCATCTCTTTGCCGAGGAAGATCCCCAGTACTGGCGCAGCTTGGGCATCTCCGTCCTGACCCTCTTCAACATCGTCACCCTTGAGGGCTGGGTGGAAATCATGAACAATGTGATGGACACTTACCCCTGGGCGTGGGTGTACTTCACCAGCTTCATCATCATCGGCACCTTTGTAGTCATCAACATGTTCATCGCCATCATCGTCAACAGCTTGGACGAGGCCAAGTCCGACGCCCTCCGCGCTCTCCGCGAGCCATCAACGGCGGACGATCTGCTGCGCGAGATCCGCGAGACCCAGGCGGCCCTGCAACGTCTGCAGGAGCGCCTCGACGCCGAGGCCGAGAAATAGGTGGGATTGAGGGGATGAGGATGATTGCACGGAAATGCCACGGGGCGGCCCTGCGAGCCCTTGTGTACGCGCTGGTGGCGGCGCTGGCGCTTGCCATAGCCGCGGGCTGCGGCGGTGACGACGGAGAAGCGTCCTACCGCGTCGGCGTCATGGAGTCGCTCACCGGCCCCGGCGAGTCCTACGGCGTTGTGGCCAACCAGTCCAAGCAGATGGCCCTGGACGAGATCAACGCCGCGGGCGGCGTCGACGGCCGTCCACTGGAGTTCGTGGTGGAAGACTCCATGTGCAGTGCCCAGGGCGCGGTGTCGGCCTACAAGAAGCTGACCTCCGTCGACGGCGTGAAGATTATCCTCGGCCCGTCCTGCAGCGGCGCCATGCTCGGCGCGGCGCCCCTCGCCGAGGCCGACGGCGTCGTCCTCTTCTCCGGCATGGCAAGCAACGCAGACATCGCCAACGCCGGCGACTACATCTTCCGCACGCAGATAAGCGACATCGAAGTTGGGCGGCTGACCGGTGACCTCCTTTGGGCCGACGGCGTCCGGCGGCTCGCGACCATCACCGAGTCCACGGACTACGCCGAGGGCGTCCGCGGCAACACCGTGGAGAGGTTCCATGCACACGGCGGCGATGTGGTCGCGGCGGAGGCTTTCGCGTCGGACGTCACTGACTACCGCTCGCAGCTCAGCAAGCTGCTGGCCGCATCGCCGGACGCCGTGCACCTTGCGCCCCAGTCGGAGTTCGCCGCGGGCGCAATCATCAAACAGGCCCGGGAGCTCGGCTACGACGGCCCCATCTACGCCGAGACAGTCTCGCTCGGTGCGACGGCGCTGGAGATCGCCGGCGATGCCGCCACGGGCATGAAGGCCATCGCCGCCGACATTCACCCGGACAACCGGAAGGGGCAGGAAGTCGTTGCCAGCTTCCGCGACCGGTACGGCTACGTGTCGCTGCCCTGGCATCTGAGCTCCACCTACGACGATGTCTTCATCACCGCCGAGTGCCTGAGCCGGACCCGCGACGACCAAGACGCGGACGGCTTCCGCGACTGCCTCTACGACATCACCTGGAGCGGGGCAATCGGCGAGAACTACAGCTTCGACGAGAACGGCGAGGTTGTCGGCCTCTCGCGCGTCGTGGTGCAGGTGCTCCCCCTGGCCGAGCGCACGGCGGACAGGACGTACGTCGTGCTGGACCTGCCCGTCGTGGACGCGCCCTAATCGCGAGCCGCCGTCAATCAACCTCGCTTTCCTTGCGCCTTCAACCCGCCGCGCCCGACAATGGAGATGTAGGGCGCGGGAGGTGAAGCCATGGCAACGCATGTGATCACGGGAGCGTTCAGCTACACTGGCAAGTACATCGCCCGTCGGCTTCTAACCGAAGGCCACACGCTCCGAACGCTGACGGGCCGCCCCCGCGCGGACGACCCCTTCGCGTCCGAGATAGAGGCGTTCCCCCTCGACTTCAGCAGCCACACCGCCCTCACCGGCGCCATGCACGGCGCCGACACCCTCTATAACACCTACTGGATCCGCTTCGCCCGCGGCTCGATGACCTTCGAGCGAGCATTGGAGAACACCCGGGCGCTCATCGGCGCGGCGGTCGACGCGGGCGTGCGCCGCATCGTCCACGTCAGCGTCACAAACGCGTCCTCGGCCTCGCCTCTGGCGTACTTCCGCGGCAAGGGGCTGGTGGAGGAGGCCATCCACACGTCCGGGCTCTCCTACGGCATCGTGCGCCCGACGCTGGTGTTCGGGCTGGAGGACGTGCTCGTCAACAACATCGCGTGGACGCTCCGCCGCATGCCGGTCATGGCCGCGGCCAGTGGCGGCCGCTTCGAGTTCCAGCCGGTTTACGTCGACGACGTCGCCGAGATCGCCGTCGCCGCCGGCCGCGAGGACGCCAACGTGACCTGGGACGCCGTAGGCCCGGATCGGACTACCACCCGTGATCTCATCCACCTGGTAGCCCGCGCCATCGGCCGCCGTGCCCTGGTCATGCCCCTCCCGCCGCCGCTGTTCCGCCTCTCCTCGACGATGCTGGGCCTCATGCTGCGCGACGTCATCATGACCCGTGACGAGCTCGCCTCCCTCATGGGCGGACTCCTCACGTCGCCAGATCCCCCGCGTGGCCGCACCTCACTGCGCGAGTGGGCGCGCGAGAACGCCTCGTCGCTGGGACGCAGGTACGCCTCGGAGGTGGCGCGCCACTATCGGTGACGGCTGGGGACGTCGGTCGACAAGATCAAGGCGAACGATGGAATGAGATGAAACGATGGCGACGCATGTGGTCACCGGAGCGTTCAGCTACACGGGCAAGTACATCACCCGGCTGCTGTTGGCGGAGGGACACACGGTCAGGACGCTGACGGGCCACCCCCGGCCCGGCGACCCGCTGAGCAAGAACGTGGAGACCTTCCCGCTGGACTTCAGCGACCGCGATGGCCTGACACGGGTGCTGCGCGGGGCGGACACGCTGTTCAACACGTACTGGGTTCGTTTTCCTAAGGGCAAGACCACCTTTGAGCGGGCGGTGGAGAACTCGCGGACGCTCATCGGCGCGGCGGCGGCCGCGGCGCGGCGCCTGGTGCACGTCAGCATCACCAACGCAAACTCCCAGTCACCGCTGCCGTACTTCCGGGGGAAGGGGCTGGTGGAGGAGGCCATTGCGGACTCCGGCCTCTCCTACGCCATCCTGCGGCCCACAGTGATCTTTGGAGTGGAGGACATCCTGCTGAACAACATTGCGTGGTCCGTGCGCCGGTTTCCCATCATGCCCATACCCGGCGACGGCGCGTATGAGCTGCAGCCGATCTTTGTAGAGGACCTGGCGGCGCTGGCCGTCGAGGCCGTAGCGGGTGAGGACCGCGCCGTGATGGACGCCGTGGGGCCGGAGCGGTACAGCTACCGGGACCTGGTGCGGCTCATCGCGGACGCCGTCGGGGTGCGGCCCCGGCTGCTGAAGTTGCCGGCGGACGTGGCGCTGGGGATGTCGCGCAGGTTGGGGATGCTGCTGCGGGACACGATGCTCACCCGCGACGAGGTGAAGGGGCTGACGGCCGGCCTGCTGGTGTCCGGCGAGCCCCCGCGTGGCCGCACCTCGCTGCGCGAGTGGGCGCGCGGGAACGCGGACCTGCTCGGGCGCACGTACGCCTCGGAGGTGGCCCGCCACTACCGCTGACCCCAAGCGTACGTTCGCGCCCTGCTCTGCTAGAATGTGCCCCAGGAGGACGTATGCCCAATCGACTGGCAGCGGAAACGAGCCCCTACCTGCAGCAGCACGCCAACAACCCCGTTGACTGGTACCCGTGGGGCCCCGAGGCCCTCGATCTGGCCGCCCGCGAGGACAAGCCCATCTTCCTCAGCATCGGCTACTCCTCATGCCACTGGTGCCACGTCATGGAGCGCGAGTCGTTCGAGGACCCGGCTATCGCGGAGGTCATGAACCGCCTCTTCGTCAGCATCAAGGTTGACCGCGAGGAACGCCCGGACCTGGACGCCATCTACATGAACGCCGTGGTCGCCGTCAGCGGCGCCGGCGGCTGGCCTATGAGCGTCTTCCTGACCCCGGACCTGAAGCCGTTTTACGGCGGCACCTACTACCCGCCGCAAGACCGGGGCGGCATCCCCAGCTTCCGCCGTGTGCTGGAGGCGACGGCCAACGCCTACCACCAGCGCCGCAACGAGGTCGTCGCCTCCGCCGACCAGATCGTCCAGCACCTTCGCCACAACGCGGCCTTCGCCGGCGACGACGAGGACCTCACGCCCGCCGTGCTGGACGTCGCCTTCAAGCGTCTCGCTCCGCACATCGACACCGAGTGGGGCGGCTTCGGCTCCAACATCAAGTTCCCGCAGCCCATGGTCCACGAGTTCCTCCTCCGCTTCGGCGACCGCAGCGGTGAGCCCACCGCGCAAGTAATGGTCGACCTGACGCTGGACCGCATGATGCGCGGCGGCATCTACGACCACCTCGGCGGCGGCTTCCACCGCTACGCCACCGACCGTTCGTGGCTGGTGCCCCACTTCGAGAAGATGCTCTACGACAACGCCCTCCTGGTCCGCCTCTACGTCCATGCCTGCCAGGCTATAGGCCGCACCGAGTACCGAAAAGTGGCCGAGGAGACCATCGAGTTCATCCTCCGCGACATGCGCGATGCCTCCGGCGGCTTCTACACCGCCCTCGACGCCGACAGTGAGGGGCACGAGGGCCTCTTCTACATCTGGAGCCGCGCCGAGATCCTCGAGCGCCTGGGGCAGGAGGCCGGCGAGCGCTTCTGCAGCGTCTATGGCGTGACGGAAAGCGGCAACTTTGAGGGCGCCAACATCCTCTTCCTCCCCCAGGAGCTCGCCGCCGTCGCCGAGCATTTGGGCCTTCCCGTGGAGGAGCTCTCGGCCGAACTGGAAGAGGGCAAGGCAACCCTCCTCGCCGCGAGGGAAAACCGCATCTGGCCCTTCCTCGACGACAAGGTGTTGACCGGCTGGAACGCCCTCATGCTGGGTGCGCTGGCGGAGGCCGCGGCAGTCTTCGATCGCAGCGACTACCTCCAGGCAGCGGAGGCCAACGCCGATTTCCTGCTCACCACCTTGCGTGACGCCGAAGGCCGGCTCCTCCGCACCTACCGCGAGGGCGAGGTCAAGCTGAAGGGCTACCTGGAGGACTACGCCTTCCTCGTCGACGGCCTGCTCTCCCTCTACGAGGCCACCTTCGAGCCCCGCTGGCTCCGGGAGGCCCAGTCGCTGGCGGAAGCCATGCTGTCGCTCTTCTGGGACGAGGACGTCGCGGGCTTCTACAGCACTGGCAGCGACCACGAGGAGCTCCTGATGCGCCCCCAGGACTTCTACGACAACGCTATCCCCAGCGGCGCCTCATCGGCCGCGCTGGCCCTGCTGCGGCTCGGCACGATCACGGGCGTGCCAAAGTACGCCGAAGTAGCGAACATCGCCCTGCGCTCCATGCGCACCTCCGTCACCAACCAGCCTATCGGCTACGGCCACTGGCTCTGCGCCATGGACTACGCCCTCTCAACGCCCAGGGAAGTCGTGGTGGTCGGCGACCGCGAGGACGCTGCGACAAAGGCTTTGCTGGAGGCCGTCCACAGCCGCTACATCCCCAACAAGGTCGTCGCGGGCATGGCCTCCGAGGACGACCCCATCGCGGACGAACTCGCGCTGCTCGAAGGACGAGGACTCGTGGGCGGCCGCCCCACGGCCTACGTCTGCCAGAACTACGCCTGCCAGTTGCCGGTCACGGACCCCGCCGCTCTTCTCGAGCAGCTCGGCGCAGCAGGTGCGCCCGCCGACCCATCGCAGCTCGACAGCTACCTTCTCCCGCCCAAATGGCGCCTGAACCCCATCTCGGAGGCGGGAGAGTAAAGGCAATTTGACCAATCGTTTGAGATTCCGGTAGCGTGGGGGCGCCCTGACGCCCCAAGCACCGGCTAGGACAAGGGTTCTGCGTTTGGGAACCGATTTCGCCAAGGAGGCGTCTAAGCTTGTGACGAACACAGACCTCGCTATGGACGCGGCCCTCCTGGAGGAGGCCCAAGCAGTCCGGCGCTGCCAGGCGGGGGACAAGGAGGCCTTTCGCTTCGTTGTGGAGCGATACGGGAACCTGATGTACGGAACGGCGTACCAGATAACCCGCAATCACGCCCGCGCGCAGGAGCTGACGCAGGACGCGCTGGTGTTGGCATGGCGCGGCATAAACTCGTTTCAGGGCGGCTCCCTGAAGGCGTGGCTGGTCAAGATCCTGACCAACCGCGGCATCAGTCTCAGCCGCCGCCGCGAGCTCGACGCCGCAACGCTCGACGACCCCGACTCGCCCATCACCGTCGCCGACGAGTCCCAGGACCCGGCGGGCGCGGCCATTCTGGCGCTGGAGCGCGAGCGCATTCAGGGCGCGCTCGCGACCCTGCCGGAGGACCAGCGGCAGGTGGTCACGCTCCGGTTCTTCTCGGAGCTGTCAGTCTCCGAGACCGCCGCCGCGCTGGGAGTGCGCGAGGGCACGGTGAAGTCCAGGCTCTCCCGGGCGCTGGACAAGCTCCGGGACGCATTGGCCGAGGGCTGATAATTGGCAGGAACAGTGGATCACGAGTGAGGAAAACGAATCTTGGTTGACGACAAGGGCCGCGACGACCTCGAGCGCAAGCTGCAAGGCCACTTTGCAGCCGAGCGTGATGAGTTGCGCGCTCCATCAGACCTCTGGGCAAACGTCTCTGCACGGCTGGGTGAGCAGGAGCCCGCTCCGTGGTGGCGCAGGATGTTCGGCGGCGCGGCGCAGGGCATGGGCCGCGTCTACGCCGGCGCCGCTGCCGCCGTTGCCGTCGCAGTCGTTGGCGCCGTCATGTACGCCGCCCTCATAGGCCTCGACGATTCGAGCATCTCGCAAGAGTCGATGGCCTCGGACGCCCCCAGCTCGACCGCGGCAACCACGATGGCGGCCGCCGCTCCCGCCTTGCCGCCCACCGCCGCGCCGGCCTCCGCGCCCGTGCCGGCAGCAGCCGAAATGGCGCCCGCCGCTGCCATGATGGACCCCGCTGCGGTGGCGGACTCGGTGCCGCGCGCGCGCTCCGGCCTTACACAGAACGCCTCGGCATTGGTCGAGGAGCCCCCCTTCCGCCTGGAGATGTGGGGCCTGCAGAACGGTGTTCGCACCCACCTCTTCTGGGTCGACTTGCCCGAGGGCTGGATGTCGGGCGCGCCAATGCTCGTCAACGGCGTATGGACTGGCGCCTTCTCCGGGCGCGGTGTGACGCTGCACTACACCTTCGGCGAGCGCGCGCAGACGGAGATGCTGCGCACCAACACCCAGTCCGAAGCCGCGGAGCACAGGCAGCGCATGTGGGACGAGTACGTCATCGGCAACCTGGCCTTCATCGTGGCGCCGCCCAAGGGCACGATGGGAGACCTGCTCATGACCCTGCAGCTCCCGTCGGGCACCCTGCGTCTCACTGGTGAGGCGCTGGCCCCCGAGCAGCAAGAGTGGGCGCTGGTGATCTTCCGCTCCATCATCGCCTGATGCAGGGCAACGGGCCGCCGTGCCATCCCCGCTGTGTTAGAATACGAGTTCCATTCCCCCGCTGGAGGCTTTAGGCCCAGGGATCCCCTCCCAATGAGGCCCCCTCGTGGCCCTGTGGCATGAGCGCACCTGATGACAAAGAAACAGTAGCGGAACGCGATGGGGACCCCGACGAGGATCCTCAATCGTCAGTAGCCGTCGAAGGCTCCAATTCAAGGGCGCCGCGGCGCGGCGACGCCTCGATGCCCCACTACGTCGACCACGCCGAGCGTGGCCGGGCCGCCCTCACCGGGCGCATGTTCGCTTCCCTCAGAAACCCGCACTTCCGCCTCTTCATGGCCGCCATGATGGGCCAGATGGGCGCCATGAACATGCAGATGGTCGCCCGCTCCTGGTTCATGTACGAGCTCACCGGGTCCGCGACGCTCCTGGGCGCGGTGAGCCTTGCCAACGGCCTCCCCATGCTCATGTTGTCCCTCTACGGCGGCGTCATTGCGGACCGGGTGCAGAAGAAATACGTGCTCATTGCCGGACAGGTAGCTTCTGCCGCATTGGCATTGGCGGTCGCCGCCCTCATTACCACCAACCTCATCAACTGGCAGCTCCTCATCGTGGCATCGGTGATGCAGGGCATGATCATGGCCCTGATGATGCCCTCCCGGCAGGCCGTCATTCCGGAGTTGGTAGGAGAACAGGGGCTGACCAACGCCGTCGCCCTCAACACCGCGGGCATGAACCTCAACCGGCTGACTGCGCCGGGAATCGCTGGGCTGATGATCGCGGTGATCGGCATCGAGTCCGTCTACTACGTCATGACGGTGTTGTACATCGTCGCGACGGTCTTTGCGTTGTCTCTGCCCATCTCGGGAACGACGTCGCTCGCCGGAATGAATGCCCTCGACAACGTCAAGGACGGCCTCAGGTATATCAAGGACAGCCCGGTGTTGCCGGCGTTGCTGGTGGTGACGCTCATCGCAGTGGTGCTCTCGATGCCCTACATGATGCTGCTGCCCATCTTCACCAAGGACATCATCACGGTGGAAGCGCAGTCGCTGATGTGGATGACCCGGCTGCCGCTGGTCGGCGGGCTCCTTGAATCCGTCCCTGACCTGTTCGCCAAGTCCAGTTTCCGGTTGGGGCTGCTCATGACAGTCTCGGGGATCGGCGCGCTGGCGGGTTCGCTGTTCATCGCGGCGCTGCCGCCGGGCACGCGAGGCGTGATGTTCCTGGCAAGCCTGATGCTGACGGCGATAACGCTGATGGCATTCGCCGTCTCGCCCTGGTATTTCCTGTCCCTCGCGCTGGTGGTCCCGCTGGGCCTCGGGCAAGCGGGCCGCATGGCCCTCAGCAACGCCCTCGTGCAAGCCAACGCAGACGACGCGCACCGCGGCCGGGTAATGAGCGTCTACATGATGGAGTTCGGCGTCACCAACTTCGGCATCTTCCTCATCGCCATCCTGGCGGGGCACATCGGCGTGCAGTGGGCCATCGGCGGCGGCGCGGCGCTGCTGGGATTTATGACGTTGTACTTCTTCCTGAAGACGCCCAACGTCCGGCGGCTGCCCTAGCGGCGGGCCATTTGGCGCGCTAACGAACACTGACAGGAGATTCCCTTGAGACACCTCATCGCTATCCTTGTGTCGGCCGGCATCATCCTGGCGCTGAGCTTCCCGGGCTGCATCGGCGGCGAGTCGGAGTCGGGTGAACACGACGGCGGCGGGTCGGCCGGCGAGCACGGCGAGCACGCAGGGTCAGGCGAGCACGGCGGCAACAGCGAGTCCGGCGAGCACGACGGCGAGGGGGAGTCGGACGGCGACGGTGAAGAGTCGGGCACGCAGTTTGGGTTGAACGAGACTTTCGACGAGATCAGGGCAGGCGCTCGGCTGAAGCTGTCCTACGACTCGGCGGCCAACGCCTTCACCGGCGACGTCGAGAACACCACGGGAGCCACGCTGCGACGGGTCAGGGTCGAGGTGCACCTCTCCAACGGGACAGAGCTGGGCCCAACGACTCCTGTGGACCTCGCTCCCGGTCAAGTGGCCGCCGTCACGCTAGCGGCCACCAATCAACCCTTCGCAACGTGGAGCGCCCACCCGGAAGTCGGGTGATCTTCTCCATCCGAGGCGCCCCATTTGCAGCCGTAGCCCGCACAAGGCAATCGCTCGCTTGCATCCAGGGGCCCCCCTGACGCTCCTACGTCACGTCCGACGGCGAAGGCCCGCGGAAGCGCGCCGCCTGCAGCTCCGCCGAGGTTACCGGCGGCAAGTCGACGAGCTCGTCATACAACGACATCGGTGGCTCCACGTCCTTGAGCGCCGGGATGACGTGCTCGCCCATGAGCCTGATGGAGCGCATCACCTTCTCGTGAGGAATGTTCCCGAACATCATCCAGTTGCTGACGTGCGTCACGCCCAGCTCCGCCGCCTTCTGGAATTTGGCGACAATCGTGTCCGGGTCGCCGAAGAAGAGCGACTCCTGCAGCTGCGTCTCGTCCAGTTCCCCCGCGAACGGCCCGGACGCCACGCGCCCGTCGGTGACCTCCAGCCGGTTCAGCGCCCTGCCCGCGCGGATCTGCCAGCGGGCGTGGTGCAGCTCCTCCAGCGCCTCGTCCATGGTCGGCGCCACCTGCGTGATCGACTGCAGCCCCAGGTCCGGCCGGTGGTAGTCCTTGCCCTCCGCCTTCAGCGCCTGCACCAGCGACGTCAGGTGCGACCGCACACCGCCCGCGCCGAGCAGGCCCGTCGTGATGGGCATCATGTCCCACTTGGCCGCCAACTGCATCGTCTCGACGCTGGTGCCCGCCACCCACAGCTTGGGGTGCGGCTTCTGCAGCGGCTTCGGCCATACCGTAGTCGGGTGATTGACCTTCACGAACTCGCCGTCGTACGTGAACGACTCGTCCTGCGTCCACGCCTTCACCATGACGTCCAGCGACTCCAGGAAGATCTGCCGCGAGTCCGGCAAGTCGATATCGAAGCGAGACATCTCGTGCGGCTGGTAGCCGCGCCCGATGCCGCAGATGAAGCGACCGCCGCTCAGGTTGTCGAGCACCGCCACCTCCTCGGCGAGGCGAAGCGGGTTCCAGATCGGCAGCACCAGAACGGCCGTCGCGATCTGCAGCCACTTCGTGCGCTCGGCGATCGCCATCGCCTGCAGCAGCGGCGCGGGCGAGTTGCCGTAGTTGGAGAAGTGGTGCTCCGCCACAAGCACGTAGTCAAACCCCATCTCCTCCGACAGTTGTATCTGTTCCATACCCTCTTCAAAGAGGGTTTTCCAGTCCCTGACCTCCGGGTTGGGCCACTCGTAGAACAGGCCGAATTTCATACCAAGACCCCTTCATGGCAATGGGATTGCTCAAGTGTGTGCGCCGCGCGCGGGGGTGTCAACGTGCGGGAGTCAGGGACGCTTGTACCCACCCCGCCCCACCCCCGCGCCGAGGTGCTATCATGCGCCCACAGCGCGAAAGGAGGGCATCGCCATGAGCACAGAATTGGTGAACGTGCGCGCCAGTGACGGCGTGCGGCTGGACGGAGTCTGGCGAACGCCGGAGGCCTCATCGGGCAATGGCCTGCCCGTCGATGTCATGGTCCTCCACCACGGCGTCGGCGGCAACTTCTACGGCTCCGGCCCCTTCGAGAGCTTCGTTCCCAAACTGCTGGAGAACGGCTGCGCCACCATCCGCGTCAACAACCGCGGCCACGACGCCGTCAGCAACGCCGTCCGCGACGGCCGGCGCACCCGCTTCGGCGCCGCGTACGAGATCATCGACGACTGCCGCCAGGACTGGAACGCCTGGCTCGACTTCGCGCAGGAGCAGGGCTACGAGCGCATCGGCGTGTGGGGCCACAGCCTCGGCGCCGTCAAGTCCATCTACCACGCCGCCGTCGAGCGCGACGCGCGCGTGACCTGTGTCATCGCCGGCTCCCCTCCGCGCTTCAGCTACAGCTTCTACTCCAACGTCGGCACGTGGGGCACCGAGGAGGAGGCGGGGGTGCGCTACAACGAGACCTGCGCCCTCGCGCAGTCCTACGTGGACAAGGGCGACGCAGAGCAGCTCATCCAGGTCGAGTTCCCCGTGCCGCTCCTCGTCAGCGCTGGCACCTACGTCGACAAGTACGGCCCCGCCGAGCAGTACGATGTCGTCACCCGCATCCCGGAGGTGACGGTTCCCCTCTTCTGCGTAGTCGGCACCGCCGAGCCTCTGGAGCAGTTCCCCTTCTGGGGCCTGCCGGAGGAGCTGCAGCGGCTGGACGGCGAGGTCGAGAACTTCACCTTCGCCTACATCGAGGGTGCAAACCACTCCTACTCGGAGCACCGTCAGGAGGTCTGGGACGTCACAGAGGCCTGGCTGCGGGGTCTGTGACAACCCCGTGACGCCACAAAATAGCAATGGGGAGCGAAAGTTCGCTCCCCATTGCTACTTGTCCAGTGAAAATGCCGACGCTACGGAACCGCCTCCGCCTCCACGTAGTAGTCCATGCCCAGGTGCGTGATCTGCTCCTCCCCGGCCATCCAGCGAAGCGTGTTCTTCAGCTTGGTCTGCTGGATGAAAAGATCGTGCTCCGGGTACAGGTTGCGGGCGTGGTGCGGGCTCTTGAAGTAGAACGAGAGCCACTCCTGGATGCCGCCCATGCCCGCCCGCTTGGCCAGGTCGATGAAGAGCGCCAGGTCCAGCACCAGCGGCGCCGCGAGAATCGAGTCCGAGCACAGGAAGTTCACCTTGATCTGCATCCGGCGCCCCAGCCACGCGAAGATGTCGATGTTGTCCCACCCCTCCTTGTTGTCGCCGCGGGGCGGGTAGTAGTTGATCCGCACCTTGTGGTACGCGTCGCCGTAGAGCTCCGGGTACAGCTCCGGCTGCAGGATGTACTCCAGCACCCCCAGCTTTGACTCCTCCTTGGTGCGGAAGTTCTCCGGCTCATCCAGCACCTCGCCGTCGCGGTTGCCGAGGATGTTGGTCGAGAACCAGCCCTCTATGCCCAGCATGCGCGCCTTCAGCATCGGGCCCAGCACCGTCTTGACCAGCGTCTGCCCCGTCTTGAAGTCCTTCCCGCCAATCGGCACTCCGTTCTCGACCGCCAGCCGCTCGATGACCGGCACGTCCACCGAGAGGCTCGGGCTGCCGTTTATGAAGGGCACGCCCTCCAGCATCGCCGCGTAGGCGTACAGCATCGAGGGCGCGATGTTCTCATCGTTCTCCTGCAGCCCGCCCAGGAAGTGCTCGATGTCCTGGTGCACCTCAGACTCGGTGATGAACTTCTCGGTGGACGCGGCGTAGATGATGACGACGCGGTTGCAGCGGTTCGCCTTCTTGAAGTTGCGAATGTCCTCGCGGATTAGCTCCACGAGGTCGAGCTTCGTGTCCCCGGTCTTCACGTTAGCGCCGGAAATGCGCTTGACGTAGTCGCTATCGAACGCGGCGGGCATCGGCTCGATGCCCTTCAGGAAGTCGGCGATGGGCTCGATGTCCTCGTACTGGTTCAGCACACCCGCCTTGAGCGCCGCCTCGTAGGCGTTGTCCGGGATCGGGTCCCACGCCCCGAAGACCAGCTGGTCGAGGCTCGCCAGCGGCACCAGGCCCTTCACCATCGGGGAGTTGCCCTCCGTGCGCTTCCCCACGCGGACGGTCGACATCTGCGTGATCGACCCGACCGGCTGGCCCATGCCGCGCCGCACGTGCTCCACGCCCGCGATGAGCGTCGACGACACGGCGCCGAGACCCACGAGCAGCACGCCGAGGCGACCGTCCGCCGGCGCAATCTCCGGCGCATTGGACGGCAGGAAGTCCTTGGCCTCCAGCGCGATGCCCTTCCCTCGGGCCAGCGACATGAGCGTCTCGTGCCAGTGGGCCGGCACGCGGCCGGTCTTGGCCCAGTGCTGCACCGTGCTCTGCCGCTTCCCGATGAGGTGTGCAAGGGCGGTCTGCCCGCCAAACTTGTGAATGACCTTTTCTGCGGAGTTCTGTTGTGTACTCATGGCATTGATACTACCAATTTTTCCGGTAATCATCAAGTGGGACGACATGAGACGGCCACAATGTTGCAGTGGAACAAACAGTTGTTTCAGTACCCGTAAGTACGATGAGGGAGATTGTTCCGAGGAGACAACTCACAACAGCAGCTACAGAAACAGAATTGTTCATCAAACAGTCGTATAGCTGTAGGCGTCGCTCTCAGCTACGAATTTGAATTGTTGCAAAAAGTTCTGTTGGAGGCACGAACGTATTTTTTTGTTCATCAGGGCGCCAAGGCAGACAACCATACAACGCCGCGCATGGGGACAGTAGCGAAGAGGAGAGAGTCAGGGCAAGGTCACCGTGACAGAGGGCGGGGAGAATGCTGACAGACCCGTTCGCCCTAAGCCTGTTGTATGGTCATGCGAACGAATTGGCGATGTGGCAACAATCTTTGCCATAGCACAGCCAAGCCCGTACAATGCCGAAACATCAACCCGGACCTACATCGTGTCGTAGTGAGATGGAACCATCATGACGGTGAAGGCGTCATAATTAAACGCGATGGCCGAACCGCCCATCATTGGGCCGATGCGACAGGCGATTACGGACGTGCCCGGCCAAGGTCGTTTCCCTTGACAACTCATTGAGTAATGGGGCCTGCTCATTCCGGAGCGGAGGGAAGATTGGCATTCACGCCGAAACGGAGGGTGTTGTATCACCTCCGGAGTACCCTGCCGGTTTGTGCCGTTGCGTTGGTCCTGTTGATTTCCGCTGTGAGATGCGAAGAGGAGGATCCGGCGGAACCTGTCGACTCCCCCCAGGCTGCCTCGACCCCAATCGCGACGCCTCCAGCCCCGGCGTCGACAGCAGTTGCCCCAGCCCATGCCCCGGGGACGGCCTCGGCTCCCACTGCGACACCTTTAGCGCAGGTCTTGGTGTGTACCTCGGTTGGTATGCGGGAAGCGATCCCGTCTCCCTCTCCGGCTCCCACTGCGACACCCTCAGCGCAGACCTCGGCGGATGGCGACAAGGAAGCGCTAATCGCACTGTTCCACGCCGCCAACGGCGAATCTTGGGAAAACAGCGATAACTGGCTGAGCAGCGAGCCAGTTGGAGAATGGTATGGCGTCACGGTTGACCCAGAGGGTCGCGTCGTAGAACTGGACCTCAGCGCCAACCGGCTGAGAGCGTCCCCGGGCAATCAGCCAACGCTGCCCTTCAGCGGCAACTGGGTAGGCGGAGATCTGCCGCCGACGTTGGGCAACCTCGCCCGCCTGGAAGTGCTGAACCTCAGCGGCAACCAGTTGAGCGGGGAGCTGCCGCCGGAGTTGGGCAACCTCGCCCGCCTGGAAGTTCTGGACCTCCACGAGAACGAGTTGGGCGGAGAGGTACCGCCGGAGTTGGGCAATCTTGCTCGCTTGGAAGTTCTGAACCTCCGCGATAACGAGTTGAGTGGAGAGATGCCGCCGGAGTTGGGCAACCTCGCCTCCCTGCGAGAGCTATTGCTCGGCGAAAACGAGTTGAGCGGGGAAATATCGCCGGAGTTGGGCAACCTCGCCAGCTTGGAATTGCTGTACCTCATCAGCAACCAGTTGAGCGGGGAGCTGCCATCGGCGTTGGGCAACCTCGGCAGCCTGAACTCGTTGGGTCTCAGCAGCAACCAATTGAGCGGGGAGATACCCCCGGAGCTGGGCAACCTTGCCAGCTTGGAAGTTCTGGACCTCCACTGGAACGAGTTGAGCGGAGAGCTACCGCCGGAGTTGGGCTGCCTCGCCAATCTGTGGGGTCTGGACCTCGGCAACAACGAGCTAACCGGGGAGATACCGCTGGAGTTGGGCAACCTCACCGGACTGGAACATCTGGACCTCAGCGACAACGAGCTAACCGGGGAGATACCGCCAGAGTTGGGCAATCTCGTCAACCTGCGACAGCTATGGCTCGACGGCAACCAGTTGAGCGGGGAGATGCCGCCGGAGTTGGGCAACCTCGCCAGCCTGCGAGAGTTGAACCTATCAGGCAACGATCTGAGCGGGTGTGTGCCAACAGTTTTGCAAGACCACTTGCGTTACTACCCCGATGCGCCGTTCTGCCCGGAGGCCACCCCGCCCGCAACCACGAACCCCTCGGCCGCTACTGAAAGAGAAGCCCTAGTCGCCCTGTACCACGCCACGGACGGCCAATCCTGGAGCAACAGTGACAACTGGCTGAGCAGTGAGCCATTGAGGAATTGGCACGGCGTCACCGTCGAAGCCCAAGGCCCTGTCACATCCTTGCGCCTCAGCAGCAACCAGTTGAGCGGGGAGCTGCCGCCGGAGTTGGGCGACCTCACCAACTTGGAAAATCTGGACCTCGGCAACAACCAGTTGAGCGGGGAGCTGCCGCCGGAGTTGGGCAATCTCGTCAACCTGCGACAGCTATGGCTCGACGGCAACCAGTTGAGCGGGGAGCTGCCCTCGGCGTTGGGCAACCTCGCCGGACTGGAAAGGCTGCACCTCAGCAGCAACCAGTTGAGCGGGGAGTTGCCGCCTGAGTTGGGCAACCTCGCCAGCCTGGAAAGGCTGCGTCTCATCAGCAACCAGTTGAGCGGGGAGCTGCCGCCGGAGTTGGGCAACCTCGCCAACTTGGAAGATCTGGACCTCAGCGGCAACGAGTTGAGCGGGGAGATACTGCCGGAGTTGGGCAACCTTCCCGACCTGCGATCTTTGGGTCTCAGCAGCAACCAGTTGAGCGGGGAGCTGCCGCCGGCGTTGGGCAACCTCCCCGGCCTGCGATATCTGGGTCTCAACAGCACCCAGTTGAGAGGGGAGGTGCCTGCGGCGG